>CAYYPB010000105.1:0-8117 GCA_964473405.1 uncultured Planctomycetaceae bacterium | reverse complement strand
GTCACACCAATCCAACCAGCAAGACACAGGCCACGCGGCACAAAACTCATGGGGTCTTTACGAGGGAATCATCCCTCCGTGCGAGCGTCCGCATCCCGGCTCGCCGGGAAAGCCCGCGGCTCGTCGGGGGTGATGGGCGTGGAGACGATCAGAGCCGCGCCCGTGAGGAAGCGGTTATCGTGCATATGTGAGGGCCTGTAGATTCGCGAGCCAACCGCTTCCTCACGGTCGCGGCTCTGATCGAAATTCCGACACCGACCTCCGATTCCTCGGCCTCGACACCCACCTGTCCGCTGGTTCACCGGCGAGACGCCGGTGCCACAACTGGCAGAGTACAGCGGCGCGGACGGCGGCAAGCCCGCCCGCTACATGGCCCGCTGGGTCAACGGCCAAGGCGACAAAGGCCCCTGGAGCGAGACGCTGACCGTGACCATCAGCGCGTAGCAGTCGGTCTCACGGCGAAGCGTCGCGTGGGACCGGGGCCAAGGACGGCCCGGCTCGCCGTGTGGGGATGGCCGATACTATCGGGCTTACGCGAACTGCTTGACGCTCCTGTGCGCAGCCGATAACGTCCCTTCGGGTCTGTTGGGGGAAATGTGCTTTTCTCAGTTTAGGAGAAGATCGTGGGGTATCACTGCGTCGTCTGCGTCAAACAGGTTCCGGACACGAGCAACATCACGGGCGACGTGATGCGGCCCGATGGCACGGTCAGTCGGGCCGCCATGCCGGCTATCTTCAACCCCGAGGATCTCAACGCCCTCGAAGCGGCGCTGGCCTTCAAGGATCGTTATGGTGCGACGGTCACGGTCGTCACCATGGGCCCGCCCAATGCCTGCGAGATTCTTCGCGAATCGCTTTATCGCCACGCCGATCGCGCGATCCTTATCACCGATCGCCGCGCCGCCGCGAGCGACACGCTGGCGACGAGCTACATCCTCAGCAGAGCCATCAAGACCCTCGGCGATTTTGACATCGTCTTCTGCGGACGGCAGGCCATCGACGGGGACACGGCGCAGGTCGGACCGCAGCTCGCCGAGAAGCTCGGCGTTCCGCAAGTCACCTACTTCCAGGCGTTCGAATCGCTCGCCGACGGCAAGGCCCGCATCCGCCGCGATGTCGGTAACGGCTGGGAAATCGTCGAAAGCCCCCTGCCGATGCTCGTGACCGTGCTGGATACGGCCAACGAGCCGCGTCCCGCAGGTGCCCGACGGGTCATGCAGTGCAAGCACGCCACGGCCCCGATCGAGCTCTCCAAGCGCGTCGAGAAGGACATGAAGGACGCCTCCGACGAAGATCGCGAGGCCGAAGTGGCCAAACAGATGGAGTTCCTCAAGATGAACAACCTGCTCATGGAGCAGTGGGATCTCGATGATATCGACGCTGATCTACAATGGTGCGGATTGGCTGGTTCGCCGACCAAGGTGCATCGCGTCCAGTCGATCGTGCTCACCAAGGACGGATACACCGAAATCGAGCCGACGGACCAGGGTGTCTGCGGAATGATCCACGAGTTGATCGAAGACCACACGTTGGCATAAGCGGGCTGTCCGGGAGCCCTCGGCGCTGCCGGGGGGCAGACAGTGGGTGGCCCCCGGCCGCGGTCGAATTGTGGCACCGGCGTCCCACCGGTGGAATCACCGGCGAGACGCCGGTGCCACAAAGGCGATGGGGATGGAAACACAAGAGACTGGACTAATGATCGAACCGAATCGCAAGGGTGAAATCTGGGTCTTCGCCGAACAGGAAGAGGGCCTTCTCAGCGACGTGTCCCTCGAGTTGTGCGGCAAGGCGAGAGAACTCGCCGACCAGCTCGGCGTCAAGACCGGTGCCGTCCTGCCGGGCCTGGGCGTTCGTAACCTGGCCGGCAAGCTGATCGCCCACGGCGTCGACCGCGTCTATAGCGTGGATGACAAGCACCTCGAACACTATCGGACGCTCCCCTACTCGCGCGTGATGTGCCAAATGATCGCCAAGCACAAGCCGCAGGTCGTGCTCTTCGGCGCGACGGCCATCGGTCGCGACGTCGGCCCCCGGATCGCCTCGGAGATGAAGGCCGGTCTCACCGCCGATTGCACCGACCTGGACATCGGCGACTACAAGCACGGCAAGACCAAAGAGATCCACAAAGATCTGCTCCTCCAGATTCGCCCGGCCTTCGGCGGCAACATCATCGCCACGATCATCAACTACGACCGCTGGCCGCAGATGGCGACAGTCCGCGAAGGCGTCATGGCGCTGGGCGATGAGGACGCCGCACGGACCGGCGAGATCATCGACGAGAAGGTCGAGTTCAACGACTTCGAGCTCGCCGTGGAGGTCATCGAACGTCATCGCGAAGAGCGAAAGCTCAACCTCAAGGGAGCGAGGATCATCGTCGCCGGCGGCGGCGGCGTCGGCAGCAAGGACGGCTTCAAGCTCATCCGTGACCTCGCCGGTGCCATCGGCGGCACGGTCGGCGCTTCGCGAGCGGCCGTCGACGGCGGGTTCATCGCCAAGGAACACCAGATCGGCCAGACCGGCACGACCGTCCGTCCGGCGATGTACATCGCCTGCGGCATCAGCGGCCAGGTCCAGCATCGCGCCGGCATGGAGGAGTCCGCCAAGATCATTGCGGTCAACTCCGACCGCGAGGCACCGATCTTCGGCGTCGCGCACTATGGGATCGTGGGCGACTTGCGGAAAGTCATCCCGATGATGATCAAGGCTATCAAGCAGCGAGCTTAGAAACGATGCCCAACTTCTTCGATGACAATAAAGACATGACGTTCCTCTTCGATCACCTCGACCTCGCCGAGGTCGCCCGCGTACAGGAGGACGATTTCAAACGCAACGAGGGGGACGACGCGCTCGGGGCTCCGCGCGATGCCGACGATGCCGTCGACAACTACCGTCGCATCCTCTCGATCGTCGGCGATGTTGCCGCCAACTCCATCGCGCCACGCGCCGAGCAGGTCGACCGAGACGGAAACACCCTCAATGAAGATGGCACCGTCACGCTCGGCCAAGGCGTGCAAAAGAACCTCGACGTCCTCACGCAAGCCGACCTCATGGGTTTCACCCTCGCGCGTCGCTACGGCGGGCTCAACTGCCCCTGCCTTGTCTACACAATGGCGACCGAGATCGTCAGTCGAGCCGACGCCTCGCTCATGAACATGTTCGGCCTCCAGGGCATCGCCGAGACCATCTACGCCTTTGCCAACGAGGAAATCCGAAACGAATACCTCCCCCGCTTCGCGCGCGGCGAAGTCACGGGGGCGATGGTCCTCACCGAGCCCGACGCCGGCAGCGACCTCCAGGCCATTAGTCTCCGCGCCTGGCAGGACGACGACGGCCAATGGCGTCTGACCGGCGTGAAGCGTTTCATCACCAACGGCTGCGGCGAAGTTCTGCTGACGTTGGCCCGAAGCGAGCCGGACGTGACCGACGGTCGCGGTCTCAGCCTCTTTCTGACGGAGCGATCACCCAATGTCAAGGTCCGCCACCTCGAGGACAAGCTGGGCATCCACGGCTCGCCGACGTGCGAACTCGTTTACGACGACGCGCCAGCCAAGATCATCGGCGAGCGCCAGCGCGGTCTGATCACCTACGTCATGGCCCTGATGAACGGGGCCCGCCTCGGCATCGCCGCTCAGTCGTTGGGTGTCGCTGAGGCCGCCTACGCACTCGCGCGCGAGTACGCCCACAGCCGTAAGCAGTTCGGCGTCGCGATTGAACGTCTGCCCGCCGTCGCGGAGATGCTCTCGGAAATGCGCATCGCCATCGAAGCCGCCCGCGCCTTGACCTATGAGGGCGCCATGTACTCAGACTTCGAGAACAACAATACGCGGATCCTCGAGTACTTCACGCCGGACGACAAGGCCGAAGTCAAGCGGCGAAGGGCCGACGGAAGAACATACAAGCGTCTCAACGGCATGCTCACGCCGATGTGCAAGTACTACGCCTCGGAAATGTGCGTCAAGGTGGCCAACGACGCCATCCAAGTGTTGGGCGGCTCCGGCTACATGAAGGACTACGCCGCCGAACGGCTCATGCGAGATTCACGCATCACCACGATCTACGAAGGCACCAGCCAGCTTCAGGTCGTCGCGGCCGTTCGAGGCGTTTGCTCCGGCACGTTCGAGAAGCATCTCGACGAGTTGGAAAAGCCCGAGTACACCGACGGAACGCTCAACGAACTCAAGCAGAAGCTCATTCAGGGACGCCACGAGATCGCCAAGGGAATCGCCTTTGTCAAGGAGAAGGGGCCAGACTACATGGACCTCTACGGCCGCAAGCTCGTGGATTCGGCCATCTCCGTATTGGTCGGACACTTCTTCCTGGCCCAGGCCGAGTCGAATGAGCGAAAGCGGATCGTCGCCAGGCGATTCATCGAGTCCAACGAGCCAGCCATCCGCCGCGATATCGATCGCGTCCTCAGTGGCGATACATCCGTCATGGACGAGTTCGAGGTTCTGGCGGGCCCGCCCGTTCCCGCAGCGTAGGTCGGATGCTCGACGCCCATAGCCGCCGGCTCCGCTGGGGGCAGACGTGAATTGCTGACTCGCCAAACGGCAAGCCAGTGGTGGAGCCGCTGGGCGCGGGGAGCCATCTTGCTCCTCCGAACTGCGCACTACTTTCGCTGTCTATATAGCGACTTGTCGATCACCGCGGCCATCGCGCCCGTGTTCAGATCGCCGCCGAGCAGCGCGTTGATTCGCTCGATGCTCTCGGTCTCGCCGGTGAGCAGCGCGTTGTAGTCGACTTCGATCAACTCGGCGTCGGCCATGCCCGCGACCTTGGCCAGCACCACGTCGACGTGCTTGCAGAGCATTTCACCCATTTGATCGTCGCCGACGCCGCCGCCCTCTTTGAACGTGCCGCGTCGAATGAGCATCTGCTTCTGCGAAGCGAGAATCTCGCCGATGGCCCGCCGCATGAAGATGATCCGGTAGGCATAGCCATCCGGCAGATCGAGCAGGAGTTGCGAAATCATCTTGACGACCTTGCCCTTGGCGTCCTCGAGCCAGGCGGTGTCGTCTTTGATCTTCTTGACGCGCTCGAACTCGTAGTAGCCCTTGGGGTTGTCGTCGTCGGCCGTGCGAACGCCGTCTATCAGCGGCGTAATGCCGGCCGCTTCGATCATCATCATCATCATCGACGTGCCGCTCCGCGGAAGCCCCGAAACGATCGTCACGATATCGCGCTTGTTCATGCCTGATTCCTGCTCGCCGCCGCGGCATCCGTCCTACAGCCCGCCCGATTCGGTCCACTCGATTCACCTTGCCGCAAAACGCGCATTGTACGGGGCGTCCAGGCACATGGAAGCCTGCGCAGCCCCTCGGCGCGCCCCTGTCGCGGCGCACCCTCCCAGCGAATCGCTTGCCAGCAGCCGCGATCCCGTATATGTATGGGTCGCTCAGCGTTTTGTCAGTCTTCCCCGGACGGCCCTGGCCCGACAAGGATCGTCATCGGCCCCCCTGAAAACCAGACCGAACGCTGCCCCAGGGAGTGTAGCTCAGTTGGTAGAGCATCGGCCTTTTAAGCCGCGGGTCCAGGGTTCGAGTCCCTGCACTCCCAGTCACCTCGACTAGAAGACAGCAACCCATTGCCGTCCCCCCACGGTCGTGGGCCCACCCCCAGCCCTCGGCTCTGCCGGGGGGACTACGGCGCGGCGGGCCGCCCCCCGGCAGAGCTGGGGGCTGAGGGTGACATGGTCCGGCAACGTGGATGAGTTCTATGGCTGTTGCTCCTCGTCAACCTAACACAACCCCTCGACGCCGCCGGCTTGGGCAGGTCTTCACGCCGCGGCCTGTCGCCGACTGGATGGCGCGATGGGTCTGCGCCGATGGGCCGGCCCGCGTCCTCGATCCAGCCTTGGGTGAAGGCGTCTTCGTGGATGCCGTCCAGCGGGCGTTAGGCAAGGTCAACGGCGTCCGCGTGGATGCGTTCGACGTCGATGCCGACATGGTGGACGCCTTCAAGGCTCGCCCGCGAACGATCCAGACGAACTGCCGCGTCGCCGACTTCATCACGACCGACATTCGCCGAAAGTACGACGCGATCATCGCCAACCCGCCCTACATCCGACATCACGAGATGAACTACATCGCCGATGTGCTGAGCGGCTTCGACGCACTCTGCGGTCGGCGGCTGAGCCGAATGACGAACCTCTACGGCCTGTTCCTCGCGAAGATCTGGTCGCTGCTCGGACCCGACGGCCGCGCCGCGGTGATCCTGCCGGCTGAGTGGATGAACGCCGATTTCGGCGGGCCGCTCAAAGCTTGGCTCCTCGAAGAAAACGCCATCGAAGCGATCCTTCACTTCGATCATGCCGACCTCGTATTCGACAGCGCCCTGACGACCGCCGCCATCGTCCTGCTGCGTCGCGGGCGAGCCGACGACGCGCCCATCGCGCTGGCGACCGTCGGATCGGGCGGTTCGCTTGACGACGTGGATCTAGCGAGCGCGCAGCGTTTTCGCCGCGATCAACTCGATGCCGCTCGGAAATGGACGCCCCTGTTCGAAGGCAACGCGCCACAAGACGACGGCTGCAAGCTCGGCGACATCGCTCGCTGCACGCGAGGAATCGCAACCGGCGCCAACGCCTTCTTCACACTTCGCGAATCGGACCGCCGACGATTCGGTATTGATCGCCGCGACGTCACACTGTGCATCACCAAAGCCGCCGACGCGCCGGATGACGTCTTGACCGACGAACACATCACCCGGCTGATCGAATCGGACAAACGCGTATACCTTCTCTCACCGCGAGAGCAGCTCTCTCCGGCGGTCGAACGTTACCTGACCCAGGGGCAGCGAGACGGGATCGACCGCCGATACCTACCGTCGCATCGGCCCGTCTGGTTCCGCCCCGAACACCGCAAACCCGCGGCGATTCTTGCGATGGTCTTCGCCCGTGGCGCGTTTCGGTTCGTATTGAACGAGGCCCGCGTCTTGAATCTGACCGCCTTCCACGGCATCTACGCGAACGACGCCTCGCCGGCCCGCGTCCGCTCGCTGCACGACTACCTCACCGGCCCGGATGCACAAGCCGCATTGCGCAGCCATCGACGCATCTACGGCGGCGGCCTGCTCAAGCTCGAACCGCGCGACGTCGAGGCCATCGCGATCCCCGAGAGTCTGCTGCAAGGCTAGTGCATCGCCACTGTTGCTTCTGCGGGTTCATCGCTCGATGAGCTTGTGGCACAGGCGTCCCGCCTGTGGTTCCACCGGCGGGACGCCGGTGCCACAGAAACGTTGGAGCCCCGTCAACCCGCAGCTTGGTGTGTGGCGATGCACTAGGGATTCTCGCGAGAGCAACAGGAATGATTGCACACCGCGGTATCCCAGCCAGCTTCCCGTTCGACGCACCGAATCGCCGAGCAGCCGACAGGATCGCGGTCTTGGCCTTGTTGTCGGGCTTGGGCAATATCCTCTCTGATTGGGTGTTCTACTGGATATCCTCGTCGTCGCGGGCCTCAGGCCTCTGGAGTACTGAGGAGCGGCTGGAGCCTGTCGGCGGTGTGGGATGGAGTGGTGATGGAAATGGGGGAGCGTCCTACCCCGCGGACAACTGAGCCGGTGGCCGATGATTCGCGACCAACCAAGAGGAGCCCGGCGGCGCCTTCACTTGGCGAGCGGTATCTGTGCGCCCGCGACATGTGGGGGAGGAGAAGAGTGATGGACCTCGCAACGATGAGCCCTTCGCGGAATGCTCGGACGGGCTGGGACCATGTAGCGCTGACAGCGACGGGGCTAACACGACAGCGCAAGGTTGCCCTTTCGTTCTTCACATCGAGACCGCTCCTCAACTGTAGATGAGCCACGCCGGCTCGCGGGGCCCGTTGCCTGCGACCGGCGGATGGCTCATGATACCGGGCGAGAAGGCTGGACTCAGGTTTGCCGACGCGTCACAGGATTCCGGACTCTTGGCATTCGATCGATCGCCGAGAACCAACACTCGGTCGCCCCTGTCAGGATGGGAGAACTTCGATGAAACTCGGGTTGTTCGCTAAGTGCTGCGTTGTCGCGGCGGTCTGTTGCACGATGGCCCCGGCGGCAGGGGATCCGCCTGCCGCCCAGCCGCGCTCCGCCCACAGGGTGGGTCTGGGTAACCGATCTGTGGAGGAGTCGCGTGC
>CAYYPB010000104.1:0-8148 GCA_964473405.1 uncultured Planctomycetaceae bacterium | reverse complement strand
ACCACAGGCGGGACGCCTGTGCCACAGAGGAAGATGTGATGCTCATCAGTGCCGTGCGAGAGTAATCGCTCACCACCACAGCGGCGTCGGGCCGGCAGGTCGTATGCGTTCGATTTGCCCGCGGCCTTGGCTTGCGATATCCTTGGCGTTCGCCCGCTGGGAGCGAACATGAGCGACACGTCCGACGACCATCTCCTCCGCCGCGCGCGAACCGGTGACAAAGAGGCCGTCGGCGAGTTGCTCCTGCGCCACGGTCCCGCCATCGGTCAACGGCTCGACATCAACAAGAAATGGCAGTCGATCCTCGAATCGAAGGACGTCATGCAGGTGACGTACTTCGAGGCCTTCGAGCAGATCGCCCGGTTCGACGGGGATGCCCGCGCGTTTCCGAATTGGCTGCGGCGTATCGCCGAGAACAATCTGCGCGACGCCATTCAAGGGCTGGAGCGTGCCAAGCGCCCGCAACCTGAGAAGCGTGTTGCCGGTGGCCCAAACGCCAAGGACGATCCTGTGGGCCTCTATGAGCTCGTCACGGGCGATGCCTCGCCCTCGCGGCACGCCGCTCGGAACGAGGCCCGAATGATCCTCGAGGCCGAGATCGACACACTCCCCGACGACTATCGCATGGTGCTTCGGCTTGTCTACTTGGAGGACAAGTCGGTCGCGGATGTCGCCCTGCTGATCGGCCGGACGAAGGGCGCCGTCCATCTTCTTCGAATCCGCGCGGTGGACCGGCTCCGCAATCGTCTGGGGTCGGCGTCGCGGTTCCTGAGTTATCACTGACGCAAGGTGCGGGCGCGTGCTCGACAAGTGGTCTGGATATGCCCGAGCCGATGACACCCTCCAACGCCGACCGCTCACTCGTAGACGCCGTGCGCCGACAGGTCGAGGAGGCCGAGACCCGTATGGCCGCCACGCCCGAGCAAATCGGCGGCTACCGGATCATCCGGCTCCTGGGCCAGGGCGGTATGGGCATCGTCTATGAGGCCCAGCAGCAGAACCCGCATCGGACGGTCGCACTCAAGGTTCTACGAACCGGCATCCTCTCTGTAGAGATGCTCCGACGATTCGAGAAAGAGGCCGAGCTACTCGGCCGGTTGCATCACGTTGGCATCGCACAGATCTACGAAGGCGGTGCGGCCGACAGTGGACACGATCTACAGCCCTTCTTCGCGATGGAGCTCGTCGACGGCCTGCCGCTGACGGACTACTGCGAAGTCAACAAGCTCACCGTCAAGCAGCGGCTCGGACTGCTGGCCAAAGTCTGCGACGCCGTCGAACACGCCCACCAAAGCAAGGTGATCCACCGCGACCTCAAGCCGAGCAACATCCTCGTGGACGCCTCGGGCCAGCCGAAGATCCTCGACTTCGGCGTGGCCCGAGTGACCGAGGCCAACGTCCAGACGATCACGCACAAGACCGAGGCCAAGCGCCTGATCGGGACGCTGCCCTACATGAGTCCCGAGCAGATCAGAGGGGATCCGCGAGAGATTGATGCCCGATCGGACGTCTATGCCCTGGGCGTATTGGCCTATCGAATGCTGACGGGGCGATATCCCTACCCGATCCCGAGCCACTCGCTGCCGAATGCGTTGCGGGCGATCCAGGAAGACGAGCCGATGCGGCTGAGCCTTCTGAACCGCGAGCTGCGCGGCGATGTGGAGACGATCATCCTCAAGGCGCTCGAGAAAGAGACGCACCGGCGCTACCACTCGGCCGTCGCCCTGGCCGAGGACATCCGCAGACACTTGAACGAGCAGCCGATCCGAGCGCGGCCTGTGAGCAATATCTATCGGTTCGGGAAGTTCGCCCGTCGAAACAGGGCGCTCGTGTCGGGGATCATCGGCGTGATTCTGACATTGGCGCTGGGTTTGATCGTGAGTACGCGCGCCTACCGACTGGCGGACCAGCGGTTGGAGGACGTGCGGATGCTCGCCGACGCTCGCGATCTCGTCCTGTACAGAGCCGAAGCGGCCGAGCTCTGGCCTGCTCATCCCCACAATGTCGCCTCCCTCGAAGCGTGGGTCGCCAAGGCCGGCAAACTGCGACCGCGGCGAAACGAATACAAACGCCGTCTCTCCGAACTACATGAGCGGTCCATCGAGTTCAGGCGTCTGCAGGCTCAGGACCGAACGGGACTGCGACACGCGGAGGAGTTGGGCGAGGTTCGAGACGTCCTGTCGAAACAGCGTGGTCAATTGCTCGGCCTGCAGGATGCCGGGCAAAGGGAACGCCTCGCTCTGTCCATCCGCCGACTCGAAGAAAGCGAGAAGACCCTGGTCCGACTCGTTCCCAGAACACACGATTGCGCATTCGAAGACCGCGTGGACAAGTTGCAGCACGATGTCTTGTCGCCTCTGGTCCGAGACATGGATGACTTCTTCCATCCGTCGACGGGTGTCTATGAGGAGGTGCGAAGACGACTCGACCGGGCACGACGCGTCGATGTCGAGTCGCGCGGGCGATACCGGGCCGCATGGGTAGAGGCTTCGGCGTCGATCGCGGACCCAGCCATGTGCCCCCAGTACGCTCAACGTCGTGGTTCCCTTCCCGCCGCGTTCCACGGATGCCCTCGAGTCGTTTCCCCGAAGATCTCCGCGCAGGTCGGGATGGTCCCCGTCGGTCAGGATCCGGCGTCCGGTCTGTGGGAATTCGTGGACATCGAAACGGGCGAGATTCCCGTGCGCAGCCCGGACTGGAAACTTGTCGTAACCGAGGAGACGGGGCTCGTCTTCGTGTTGATCCCTGGGGCCGAGATAGACGTACTCCAATCATCGAACGGACCGCTGAGTACCGAGCGCGTTGTACTCGACGCGTTCTTCCTGTCGAAGTTCGAGATGACGCGCTCGCAATGGCGGCGCGTTGCCGGGCGGAGGCTCGGACCGGACCAGACATCTCAGGCCGACATCACCGATGAACACACGGGCCTTCGCCCCATCGCAAGCGTGTCGTGGGAAGCGTGCGAAGAAGGGCTGTGGCAGCTGGGGCTCACCCTGCCGACCGAGGTGCAATGGGAATACGCAGCCAGGGCGGGAACCTCTTCGCCCTGGTGGACGGGGGACGCGCCAGGCGCGGTCGTCGGTGCCGCTACCCTCGCACACGATGCTCGCAATTCGACCCGCGGCAGCGCGGCCCAGGCGAGTGAACATGCCGATTCAACGCCCACCGCGGACGACGGCGCACCTGAGGATCATTCCACCGCCGTGGGCTCGTTCCCCGCCAACCCCTTCGGATTGCACGACCTTATCGGGAACGTTGCCGAATGGTGTCTCGACGCGTACGGAGGCTACGACTTGCGGCCGAGAGACGGCGACGGCAAGCGCCCCGCCGGACGCGGCCTGGCCGGACAACGCGTCATTCGAGGTGGCAGCTTTCGCGGGAACGCCCACAGCGGCCAATCGTCGGCCCGCCACGCCGCAGCCACTCAGCACAGCCGCAACGACTTGGGCGTGCGACCCGCGCGTCGCGTCGATCACGGGGAATGATACTCGAGCGGGCACGGCTGCGATCCACACTCGGGCGGTCCTGAACGGTCGGGCGCGCGCCAGTGGTTCAAGCGCTCGAAAGCCACGGTGCGTTGCTACCGAGAATGGTTTCGACGGTTTCCCGCATCAGCGGGCGGATGTCGAAGTGGCTGCGTGCCCGAGCGAAAGCCGCGTTGGCAAGGCGCCAGCGGCGGTCCTGCTCATCAAGGAGCCTGCAAATCGCCGCAGCGCAGGCGGCTGGATCGTTCGGCGGAACGAGCGTGCCTGTCTCGTTGTCGATGATCGCCTCGGCCGTACCGCCCACGTCGGTGGCAACGCAGGGGATGCCCCTTGCCATCGCTTCGATCAGACTATTGGACATGGACTCGCGGCGGGATGCCTGGACGAGGATGTCCGTGCCCGCGTACATCGCCTCGCGATCGGTGCAGTGACCCGGAAACCGAACGCGGTCCGCCAAGCCGTACTCAGCGGCTCTCGCCCACAATGTTGGAATCAGCTCGCCATCGCCGTGGAAGGTCAGGCTGCACTCGGGATACCGTCGTGCGACGCTGATGAAAGCGTCCAGCAGAACATCGGCGCCCTTGGCGGCCGTCACACGACCGATGGCGGCGACTCTCAAGGCCCGCGCAGGCGTCGGTCGCCGATCACACGGAAACTCCCCGTTGTGAATGATGCGTGCCCTGCCGCTCGGAAAGCCATACACCGATCCGTAGGCATCGGCGACGCGGCGACTGTTGTAGATCAGCGCGTCACAGCACATCGCCGGCAACCGTCGCCGCCAGATGAGCCTGCGCCGCCACCACTCGGGCGAAGGGATGAGGCCGATCCAGCGTTTTCCCGTCGCGGGCGGTGGTGGGTCGGGCTGTTGCCGCAACGAGCCCACGACACGGAGCCCGAGCGACTTGGCCGCTGCCAGTGAGGTGCCGAACGCCCCGCCGCTCGCCTGCTGCACGGCGAAGAGCGTGTCTGCGCCCGTAGCTCGTATCCATCGGCGCCGCTCGCGTAGCGTCCAAACTCGCATGCGCGCATCACCGGCAATCGCCGCGTTGACCCAACCCGTTCGCTCGACCGTCAGTCGACGAGGGTCGTACGCCTCCAGCAGTTCATCGTAGATGCCCGTGCCCGAGTAGCCGACATGCACGCTGGCCCCCGCGTCCAGCAACGCTCGGATGACGGTGAGCGTATACTTCTCCGCTCCGCCTGTATAAGTGACGCCGCCCACCTCGACATGATGCACGGCCAACACGACGACGCGTCGACCGCGAGCTGCGGGAACGGGGCAGAACCGGCGCGTCACATGAGACGGTCGGGCAACGGGACGCGGAGGGGAAAGCACGACAGACATCAGAGGCGAAGCTCGCTTGGGGGCGCAGGCCCGGGGCGCGGCCGATGCTCAGCCGCACGATCCGCCGGACCGTCTCTGATGCTATCGGCTAGTTCGCGGCGGGAGAGCCAGGAGCCGACCCGGCTTTGGGCGACTCGCCCGGGCCCGTCGTCGAAGAATCTGCCGGCGGCATGGGCCCTTCGGTCGGCAGCTGCGTCGTCGGGTTGGGCACGAAACCGCCCAGCGGCGTGAGGAGATCCTCCTCGTCGAGCGGCCAGCCGGCCACATCGCCCAGGCGAGCGTCCAGCACGAGCAACGTCCGCGTCGACGACCCGACAGGCACGACGATATAGCCCAGGACGCGCTGCGCGATGGGCCGATAGAGCGCCGGGCTCGCCTTGGCCTTAACCTCAGCGGACTCGCCAAGGCAGACCATAAAGGTCTCGATGGCCTCCGGCTTCAACACGAGCAGATCGTGCGGTTGACCATCGGCGGTGTAGCGGCAGACCATGCTCGCTTCGCGAGCCCAATCCATCACGTTGTTCAGCACGACGTCGCGGTCCGTGTCCGCTCGCCAAGCGTTGGGCGGCTCGCGATATCGCGGCGATTTGCCCGCACCGGGCCGAATGAACGCCACGAATCCCTCCAGCGGCGCCGCTTCCGCTCGCACATGCAGACCGGACTCGCCGGTGATGGCCTGCAAGTCGGCTCCTGAAACCTGCGGTAGAAGACGTCGGTAGTCGTGCTTCACGTCGGCCCAGGCGTAGTGCGACCCGACCTTGGGAGCGAGGTACGGCGGCACGATGCCCTTGGCGGGCTTGGTATACACGCTTGCGAGTCCCGGGATCAGCTTGCCATCCAATGTCGTGGCGCTCACAGAGAAACCCCAGCCTTTGTCCAGCGGCGCAGGCCAGGACTCGACGACGAGTGCGAGTTCGTTCCAGCCCTTCTTGAAACTTGCGGCACAGAACACGGTGTCCTCGATATTGCGATCGGCGAACTTGCCTGCGGCATAGACGCGGCCCGTCCGGATGCACCGACCGTTGACCCATGCCGCGAGCCCATCGTTCTGCCCGAATGCCAGGCGGACTTGTTGATCCTCGGGAACGTAGACCCACGTCGTACATCGCGCTGTCGCCCATCCGGCGGCAGGAAGCAACGCCGCCAAGTCAACGAACCGTCCGTCGTCCACAATGCGCAGCGTTCGCTCCGCCGCGGCGGCTCCGATGGCATCCATCACATGCTTGGCGGGCTCGCTCTCGCCGTTCCCACGAGTCGTCGGTGTGTCGGCGATCTTGAACGGTCCTTCGATCTGCCAGAGTTGCAGAAAACTGCCGTCCAGGGGAACCTCGGCGATGTTCAACCGGGCGCAAGCGGCCGGCGTCAGGTGGTAGCGCAGCGCCGCCCGCGTTGCATAGCCAATGCCCCTTCCCGGCTGGGGACCGCAATCCACCACGTCCTCCGGAGCGGGCAGCCCTGGCTCGCTCTCTGAAACTCGCGCCGCCCAGGCCACATGCGAATAGAGTGCCTGGAGATACTGCGGCCAACCCGCATCGTGGAACACCGTGGCCATCGCCGTGCCGTTGGGGCCCTCATCCGCACCGCAGGACGGAACCTCGGTCGCCTTCCGGTCGTCGGGGCGAGGCACGACGCTGATGACACTGTCATACCAGCCGCGTTTCTCGATGATGCTATCCGACGGGCCGATCAGGCCGCCGCCGTGATCCTTGTAGCCGAACTTCTTCTCCTCCTCGACGAGGAAGAAACCGGTGGAGACCTCGACCGCCCCCCCCGTCGCCGCCCAAACCATCTCTTCGGCATAGAGCCACTGGTCTTTGATCCAGTTGACTTGATTGTCGGTCAGCTTCCGCCCGCCTCGGTTCCTGAGAATCGCGACGAGCGTGTGCCAGTAGGTTGGCTTTGCGACCGTGCGTGCCTCGCCGGCGCGGTCCATATAGTGGATGTACTTGGAGAGGTTGCCGCTGGTGCGATCGAGACATTCGCCGGCGAGGTATTGGCTGTCGCCGAGGCTCGGATCGATGACCCGACATTCGTCGAAAGACAGGAACGCCGGGTCGAAGAGCCCGCAGAATATCAGGTAGTGCCCCCATCGCGTGTGCTCCACAAGGTTGCCGGAGAGCTTCCGCTTGCGGAGTTGATAGGAAAGCAGCCTCAGTCCTCGGCGGGCGAGCCGCCCGACGCGCGTGTTCTTCGAGGCTCGTAGCGATTCATAGGCTGCTCGCGCTTGCTCCTTGTCGCCGGCGATCTCGACCCCCAGCGCGCCGAAGTAGGCCTTCACATCACCATCCGCCGCCCCGGCGGCCAGATCGGCGAGCGGTCCACTGACGGGCTTGCCCACCGCATCGACGAGCAGCATCGGGTCGGGCATCGCAATCAACAGCATCGCCAACTGGTCGGCCGTACTTTGCAGCTCGAACGTCAGTGCGATGTCGCCGGTCGCGTACTTGGGATTCCGTTTGATGGCGCCGAGATCGATGACATAGGCGGAATGCTCTGGCGTCAACTGCCAGTCCGGCAACTTCTCGCCACCGACGGAGACCTTCAGTGTCGCTGGAACCTGCTGGAGCGGCGTCTTCTTCCCGTCAGCCTGCGGCGCCGGAGCGATGGGAGCCTGCACCGACCCAGCCCCCCCGGCCGCCCATGGCTGGGACGCAATCAACACGATCGGCTGCGCCACAGGCCCGGCAGGCCCCGGGGCAAGGCGAAGGTCCATGCTCTGACCGCCCTGGCGCGGATGGCCGGCGTCATCCAAACGACTGACCACGACCCGCCCCATCGGGATGACAGTGATGTCCTCGTGCCCAGCGGCGGAAACGGGGGAAGTCGAAGACGCGGCGATGACCGCCGCGAGGCCGAGACTCATCAAAGACAATCGCATTCCACTAACTCCAACGACGCAGACCAACAACTGCGGCGATGCTGCCGCGCAATCTCACGGGACAACCGCAAGGCAGCATTGTACGCCGCCGCAGCCTGCTCGTCTGCCCACGACCCGCCGAGGCGGGATTCTCGCCAGGGCAATCGCATTCTCCCACCGACATCGCATCCGCGGCCTTCGCGCGGCGTGGAAGGCAGTCACCGCTTCTCCGCAGGTGGGGGCTCGCCGTCATCCCCATCACCCAGAAGCCAATCATAGCCGGCGTCCGACTCCGCCGGCGGTTCGACGTGAGCGTGAGCCTGCTCCTGGGCCACCTGTGACGCCCGAAGCCGGCGGCGCAGCACACACCAGGCAACCGCCAGAACGGCCGTCGCGCCGGCGCGCCACGCACCGACGCGGTCGATATCCAGACCGAGCCACACGCGCTCCCGTCCACTTCA
>CAYYPB010000103.1:0-8167 GCA_964473405.1 uncultured Planctomycetaceae bacterium | reverse complement strand
TCGATGGAGAGCGGCGTCCGCGCCCATCAGCGGCGCGCAGACGAGACAACTGGACGAAAACAAGACACCCAGAAAAACAGTGAGGAATCCGGCGAAAACGGCCAGCATGGCGAACGGAGCGAGCAAGAACGAGCCGATCGCGCCATAGACCGCAAACCGATCGAACACATAGCACGCCAACGGTGCCGTGACGATCCAAGCGGAAAGTGACAGCGCGAAGAGCTGAGCGACGAAGGTCGCCAACCGACCGAGAATGATCGCTCGAAGTGAGCCCTCCGTCTCCACCGGCTCGACGAGCGAGACCGGGAAAACCGTCGCGCTGAAGAACCGGGCAAACCTCGGCTGGTTCACGCGAAACAGCACCACCGCCAGCCACTCTGAGACGAGCGGACAGAAGTGGAGCAAGCCCAACGTCGCCAGAAAGCTGAACTGAAACGCCGGTCGAAAGAGATCGGCCGGTTGGATCATCAAGATGATGATCGCGGCCAACGAAAGCGCGTTGACGGAGTTGTAGCGGCCCCGCACGAAGGCCGACGTACACGCGGAGATGCCGATGATGCCGGCCCGCAAGATAGAAGGCCGGGGCTCGGCCACGAGAACGAATCCCGCAATCATCGCCCCCACGATCACGGCGGTCGCACGCGGCCCGAAGCCCAGTAACTGCGCGAGACCCCAGCCGAACAAGGCCAGCCAGGCGACGTGCATCCCACTGGCGGCCAGGAAGTGAACGTTGCCGGTCTTGAGGAATGCCTCGTTCATGGCTCGGGAGACCTCGCCGCGTCGACCGAGAACCATCGCGGCGATGACACCGGCCGAGGCATCGTCCTCATCGAATGCCGGCTCCACGAGATAACCGCGCAGCCGTTGCCGAAGGCTGCACACCCAGCCCGTGCCGCTGCCGCCTGCCAAAACAACGACCCCTTCGGCATGATCGCAAGACAGACCGACGAAGACACCGGCCCGACGCTGGTGTGCGGCCCAATCGAAGGCCCCGGGATTCTGCGGAGGGCCCGGGCGAAACAGCCAGCCCGTGATACGAACCGTGTCACCGCGCCGCAACAGCAGCGCCGGCTCCTTGACCGAGACGCGAACTCTGCCCGTCACACCGACAAGGCCGCTCGGACCGGCAGCATGCGTCGCTGCGAGCAGAAACCGCGTCTTGGGCGGCGCGGGAAACGCGCGCGGCGCATCGGGCGACCGTTCGACGATCGTCGGGTCGGAGACAACGCGGCCCGTGATCGTGGCGATCTGAGGCTCGGTGCCAACACAAGCGACGATGTGATCGGCCGACAGTCGGTGTTGAGCGATCGTATAACGAACGAGGCCGAGCGCGACCGCCGCTACGAGCACCGCCGCAAACATCGCCCGGTCGCCGCGCCGACCGGCGACCGCGATACCCACGGCCGCAAGCAAGACCGGGACGCCGACCCAAAGGGGAACACCAACCCGACTGGAGACGACGACGCCCAGAATGACGCCGATCGCCACGGGCAGCAGCGGCGTCGGACCACTCGGTGTGACGACGAGCTGCCGGCGGTCGTCGCGGGGCCATGCGGTCATCCGTCCATCTGCCGCCAGAAGCCGAGATAGATGACGAGGAAGGCGAGCTGCGCCACCTGCCCCGAGGCGAAGATCGACTGCCGCGTCTGTCCGTCCCCGCGGCGTGCAAAAGTCACGGCCGCGACGTAGGTCACGCCGAAGACGATCAACCCAATCAGGAGGCCGGTCATGTAATTCCTCGAACGACTGCAGTAGATCGCCGTCAGCAAGATCGGCACGACCGCGTGCAACAAGAGGCGTCCCGGAGTCATAGACTTGTTGAGGGCCGTAGTCCGAGCGTCGGCATGCGGGGCCGTCCGGCCGATCGTCGCCGCGACGAGAATCCCCCATCGCCCCCAAATCGGCGCCAACAGCAGCGGCCGATAGATCGGGTGCGGGTACATGAAGTTGAAGTGGCTTCGCCAGTCTTCGGGCGGTGGCCACCAGCCGGGCGTCGCTCGGACGGACAGAATCAGCGCAAACTGTGTGAGCAAGATGAGAACGAGAACAACCGTCCCGACAGCCGGCAGCGACCCCGAACTGTCGAGCGAAGACGGCGCCGTCACCCGCGACTCAGTGAGCAGCACGGTCGACCGTGCGAGCCCCAGAACGAGCAGCCCACCGGTGAAGAGCGATTCGAGAAGAACGATGGCGAGACTCGGCGCGAGCCGCAGCCCCCCCGTTTCACCGTACAGCCGCCAGACGATCCTGAAGCCGCCGGCCCATGCCAGGCCGATCACAACGCCGATGAGCACGACCCATCTCGCGAAATCCGGGACGGTCTCGTCTCCGTCCGGTTCGGCGCGCCAGCCCACGGGCAGAAGAAACACCACGGCCGTGGCCAGGCCGGCAAAGCTTCGCGCGAGGAACCCACCGCCAGCCGAAAGGCCGGCATCTTCTGAGTCTTGCGTTGCCGGAACCCGAGTCATGTGCAATCGTCCTCTGATCGGGGTCGGGGGCTCCCTTCCGCCAGCAGGATTGGACCACGTTTCGCGACCGGCCGCCAGTTGCGGCGGGGATTCCGATGAAAGATGGCGTCGCTCGGCCCGCTGAGACTGACGGGGCGGCTGCGGGGGCGAAGCTGTGCTGCTACGATTCAGGCTCTTCAGCAGAAGTTGTGGGTGTCCCGCGATCGCTCGAGCCTGGGGGAGCCCGTCCGCAGGCCGCCTACGTTCCACCCTATCAGCCGTCGCACGCTGGCTTCGCTCGTTAGGGCGAGCGACGGCCGACAGGGTCCAGATCCGCAGTCTAAGGGGCCACGCTGATGGGGGAGAAACCGACGCCGCCAGACCCGATGTCGGTTTCGTCTCGCTTCGTCCGGGGACAAATCGGCCCGCACGGCCCCAAGAACCGCACTCTCTGCCTTGTCGGATCCCCTCACCCACCCACGCATTCTGCTGAGGAGGCTTCAAGAAAGCGCGACGGACGCCGAAGCTCATGCCGCCCTGGAACGCCTGAGACAGAAAGCCCACCGGGCAACCGACATCCCCTCACCCAAGGCCCAATCCGCCCTCGCGATCATCGCGGATCTTGAACGTCTTCTCGACATTGCGGAGTGACGCGGGCGAAACCCGGCGAGCTCGCATTCGGAACAACGCAAGCCCCTTCACTGGCCCCTTGCCGCTTTCTTGCGGTCGTGTTCGTTTAGGTGGCGCTTTCGCATCCGGATGGCGTCGGGGGCGAACTCTACTAGTTCGTCATCCTCGATGAACTCCAGGGCCATCTCTAGTGTCACTTGGCGGGCCGCTTTTAGTACGACCGTCTTGTCCGAGAAGGCGGCTCTTACATTTGTCATCTTCTTGCCGCGGCAGACGTTGACGAGCAGGTCGTCGTCGCGGCAGTGTTCGCCTACTATTTGACCGGCGTAGACTTGGACGCCGGGTTCTACGAACATGGTGCCGCGATCGGCGAGGTTTTGCAGGGCGTAGGCCGTGACCTGGCCTGGCTCGTTGGCCAGCATGACGCCGTTGGCGCGATGGGGGATGCTGCCGCGGAGAAACTCGTACTCGTAGAAGCTGTGGTGCAGGATGATCGTGCCGCGCGTGGCCGTCATCAGCCGATTGCGAAGGCCGATCAGACCGCGGGCGGGGATCGTGAACTCGAGGTGCGACTGGTCCTCGCGCGTGTCCATCGTCTTGCAGATGCCGCGGCGGGCGCCCATCAGTTCCATGACCGGCCCCATGTGCTGCGTCGGCACGTCGACCACGCAGAGTTCGATCGGCTCGGTCTTCTTGCCGTCTAGCTCGCGGAAGATGACCTTGGGCTTGCCGACGGCCAGCTCGTAGCCCTCGCGACGCATGTTTTCGATCAGCACCGACAGATGCAGCAGGCCGCGGCCGGAGACGTAGAACTCTTCGGCGCTTGCGCCTGGCTCGACGCTCAGGGCGACGTTGCGCTGCAACTCCTTGTCCAGTCGTTCGCGGATGTGGCCACTCGTGAGGAACTTGCCGCTCTTGCCGCAGAACGGCGAGTCGTTGATCCGAAAGGTCATATGCAGCGTGGGCTCGTCGATGCGGAGGATGGGCAGCGGCTTGGGGTTTTCCAGGTCGGCGACGGTGTTGCCGATGTCGACCGAGTCGAGCCCGACGACGGCACAGATGTCGCCGGCGATGACCTCGTTGACCCTGGCCCGGCCGAGCCCGTCAAAGACGTGGAGTTCGGCGATCTTCTCGGTGGCCTGCGTGCCGTCGCGATGGATGACGGTGACGGCCTCGGAAGCGCGAAGTGTTCCTGCGAAGACCCGGCCGATGCCGATGCGGCCGACATAGTCGTTGTAGTCGATCGTCGTGATGAGCATCTGGAGCGGACCGTCGGGGTCGACTTCCGGCGTGGGCACGTTTTCGATGATCTTGTCGAACAGGACGAAGATGTCCTCCGGCCGCTCGTCGGGCTCGATCGAAGCGTAGCCCTTGGTCGCCGAAGCATAGACCATCGGAAACTCGAGCGCGTCTTCGTCGGCGCCGAGTTCGATGAACAGGTCGATCACCTCGTCGACAACGTCGGCTGGCCTGGCGTCGGGCCGATCGATCTTGTTGATGACGACGATGGGTTTGAGCCCTAGCTCGAAGGCCTTTCGCAAGACGAAGGTCGTCTGCGGCATCGGCCCTTCGAAGGCGTCGACGAGCAGCAGGCAGCCGTCGGCCATTTTGAGAACGCGTTCGACCTCGCCGCCAAAGTCGGCGTGGCCTGGCGTGTCGATCAGGTTGATCTTCGTGCCCTTGTATCGGATGGCAATGTTCTTGGAGAGGATGGTGATGCCGCGTTCGCGCTCGATATCGTTCGAGTCGAGGATGCGTTCGCCCTCGAGCTGCGCATCGCGAAACTGGCCGCATTGGCGAAGCATCTGGTCGACCAGGGTAGTTTTTCCGTGATCGACATGGGCGATGATGGCCACGTTACGAATTGTCTCGTTGGTCACGCTAGTCTTCTTTCTGCTGAGGTTGGCCGACCCGTCGTCGGGAAACGGTGCATGTTAGGGCAAGAACGCCCGATCGGCGACCAGCGCCCGATCGGAGCCCCGAGCGTCAGCGACGGGGCGGAAGACCTGCAGCCCGCTTGCGAAAACCCGTCGCTAACGCTCGCGGCTCTGATGGGGGCGGACGCCTGGTCCTTTGCACCGCATAAGGACGGGGCACTCTCGCCTGCGCGTGGCCCTTTAAGTAATCCTGCCCGGGTCACGTCATGTTGGGGTAGAATGCTGCCAGCGCGGGGCACACCGGCGAGGCGAGGATCATCCACCGTGGCGGAATCGACATCGAGCATCGAGGAACTGGTCGGCTTTGAGGTCGTGCTGGACACGGCCGGACCGGTGACCTATCTGGGCACGCTCTCGGAGGTGTGCCCCGACGGGTTCTGGCTGACCGACGCCGACATCCGCGACCGGACCGAGGGACACGTCTCGAAGGAACGCTACATCTGCGAGGCGAAGGACGGTGGCATCCGGGCGAACCGACGGCGGATCTTCGTCTTTCGCGATGTAGTGTTGAGCTGCTCGGCGTTGGATGATGTCGTGATCAATTGAGAACGGGTGCAGGGAGCTGTCAGCTATCAGCCGTCGGCTGGGGAACCGTGCAGGAATAACGCGACTCGCCGATCCGCCAAACGGCAAGCCAGTCAGGACACCGCTGGGCACGATCAGCCAGGTTGTTGTTCCGCGATCTCTAGCGGCCTTCAACCATCTGCTTTTGGCAAGGGGGGCGGGTTTGTTTGGGTTCTTAGCGATTCGGTTTGGGCTGTGCGGAAGTCTTCGAGCGCCTTGCCGCATTCTGGGTGTCGGGCGGAGATGATGTTGGTGGCGAACAAAGCGGCGTTGATCGCCCCCGCCTTGCCGATGGCGAAGGTGGCGACGGGCACGCCGGCGGACATCTGCACGATCGAGAGCAATGCATCGAGACCGTCGAGCGCCGGGCCGCGCATCGGCACGCCCAGCACGGGGAGCGATGTCTTGGCGGCGGTGACGCCGGGCAAGTGCGCGGCCATGCCTGCCGCGGCGATGATGACCTCGAGGCCGCGATCCTCTGCGGTCGAAGCGTAATCGAAGAGCAGATCCGGTGTGCGATGAGCGGAGATGATCTTCGCCTCGTTGGGCACGTTCAACTGCTCGAGCGTCCGGACGCAATGGGACATGACGTCCCAGTCAGACTTCGAGCCCATGATGATTCCGACGATGGGTTTCATGCCGATGATCCTACAACGAACGTGGCGAGGGGGATAGCGCTGCACGTCGCGGTGGTCGCCTTCAGATGCTCTCGCCGCAGGCCGGGCATCGTGGAGAGGAAACGCCGGGCAACAGGAAGCCGCATTCCGGGCAGTGCCGCTCGTCCGATGTCGAGCGCCACGGGCGTCGCGAGCCCCATAGGCCCAGTGCGATCGCAAAGACGGCGATCACGAGATACCACGCCCAGGCTGTTGGTGCTGTGGATTGCAGGATCATGCGAGGCTTGCCCGGGGAGAAAGTGACTGCGTTGACTGACCCGCCAAACGGCGAAGCCGGTGGCGGGCGATGTCTGTGATCGAGCGCGGTGGCTCCCGCGCGAGGGCCTGTCGGATCGCTGCCGCGCCTCCGGCCATCGCGCCGCGGCTCAGCTTGAGGGCGTCTCGGTGCCGTTTCCTCTGCGAGGCATCAGCTTAAAGCGTATCTCGTAGGTCTGCGCAGCCGGCGATAACTCGCAGTCCGGAAACTCCTTGGGGAGAATGAAGCGAACTTGCCGCGGAATCTCCACGCCTGGGCCGGGGTCGTTTAGATCGCCCGCTCGCACTTCGATCATGCCGAGGATGTCGGCGGGATCGAGTTGTTCGACCCGTCCCTTGGGCCCGGTCACGTCGATATGCACGCGCAGGTCGGCATCGTCTTTGACGATCACGTAGTCCTTCTGGATTTCGTCGGGTGTGTACCACTTGATCTGAATCGGGCCGATGGTCCGCGACTCGGTCATTGCGCGAATGCTGCCGCGGATGGACACCTCGGCCGACGGCAGAAACTGCACGCGAATGCCTGGGTCCAGGTGTTCAATGAGGTCCATCCTCAGCGGAGCCTTGATCTCGAAGCGACCGTCGGGCTGAGCGGCCTCGCGGATTCGCTGTTGGGCAGCGGCCACGACGCTCGGCTGGCCGGCGAGGGATGCGTCCCGACACACAAAGCGAGGTAGACGGACGGCGACCGTTTTCTGCACGATCTCGGCCTGCACTTGGAGATCGCCGTAGTCGGGCTCAACGCGCACGTCTGGCAGCGTTTCGTAGCTGTCGATGCGCACGAGAAGATCGCGCGGCTCGACGTTTCGGATGTTCAGTCGCGACTCCCGCACGTCTCTGATCTTCGATAGCACATCGTCGCTCGCCGAGAGGGACTGTGGCGCAATCGCAACGCGCTGCGAGCCATCGAGACGGACCTCGTAGACCGCCGTCGCCTTCAACCGCTCGACAAACTCTCCCAGGCGACGGCGGCGGCCCGACACCGTCACGGTCAGCATGCGCTCGTAGGGCGGCTCGGCGAACCCGATGTACGTGTCGCGATTCTCGCTGGCGAGCCGAACGGTGATCGGGAACGTCGTGGTCTCCAGCACGTTCTGGTCGGCGGCGACCCAGATCAGAAACGTAATGGCCAAAACGACGATGGCGGAGCGAACGCTTCTCCAGACGGTTTTGAGCGAATCTGTCATAGGGCTTCTCCGCCCCGGCAACCGAGTTGTGGCACCGGCGTATCGCCGGTGGGATCACCGGCGAGACGCCGGTGCCAGAGGCTTCTTCTCGGACAGCGGAGCTTCTCGGCATCCGCAAGGTGGGCAACGATGATCACCGAAGGCAACACCATCTACGCCTCCTTCTCCGCGGTCGGACGGCCCAATTCGCGTCGGAGGGTTTGCCGCAGGGTTTCCGGCGTCAAGTCTCGCTGCATGTTCCCGTCCTCAACGACGGTGATCGTCCCGGTCTCTTCGCTGACGACGAGGACGAGGGCGTCGGAATCCTGGGTGAGCCCCACTGCGGCTCGATGTCGCGAGCCGAGCGTGGGGTTTAGCCCCTCGGCGTCCGTCAAGGGAAACTGCACGGCCGCCGCAGTGACGCGGCCCTGGGCAATAATAAGACCCATGCCCTGTAAGGCCCAACCCGCCCCGAGGAGCGTCCCGCGCCA
>CAYYPB010000102.1:4910-8204 GCA_964473405.1 uncultured Planctomycetaceae bacterium | reverse complement strand
TGTGCCACAAGCTCATCGAGCGATGAACCCGCAGAAGCAACTGTGGCGATGCACTCGGGGCGTTCGCCACTCAGTGGCTGGAGGTTTCGACGTCCAGCCGCTTCCAGGTGTGAGGCTGAGTGTCTCAGCGGACGGCCTCGTTCCTCGGGGGGATAGTCGTCCACATGAGCGACGTCTCGCTCAATCGTCCGCCGCGATCTTCTTGTCAACAATCGCCAGGGTTTCTCGCTCTAGCGAGATCGCCTGCTCTTCTATCGCTGCGCCGCGTTTGAGATAGTCGGCTACGGCCACCTTGTCTGTCAGGTCGGCCGAGTTGATCTTCACGTTCAGGAACGCGCCCATCACCGCTGTTCGCCCGCACAGTGCCCCGACGCCGGCATCCGAGACGCTCGCCGGGTTGCCCTGCTCCGCCATCGCTTTCATGACCGCCATCGACTCGAGGGCGACTTTCATCACGCGGAACGGAATATCGATCGCGTGCTTCGTCGCGGCCTGAATCGCGGCGTCGCGCGTGGCAATGTCTTCGTCGCTCTTCTTCGGCATCCCGAAGCAGGCCATGATCCGATTGAACGCCTCGGTGTCCTCATCGACCAGTCGCAACAATGTGTCATGATGCCGCTTGCCCTGCTCGGCCCAATCGGAAAACGTCCCCCACTGGTCCTCCCAGACCTTGCCCTTCTTGGCCGCCGAGAGATTCGCCACCATCGTGCCGAGCGCCGCCCCCATTGCACCGACCGCCGCCGAGATCGAACCGCCGCCCGGTGCAGGTGACTCGCTCGCCGTCTCTTCGACAAAACCCTGCACCGACAGATCGACGAGGCGATCCTTGCGGCCCGCGGCGATCGAGTACTCGATGATCTTCTCCTCCGGCTTGAACGGATAGAGATCATCCAACCCCAGCGACTTGGCGGCGATCTTGATCAACTCGGCGTCGCTCACACCCAGAGAACGGCCCTGCTTCTTGAGGAAGTACCGGCCCGCATCCAGCATCGCTCCCAACGGGATCAGACCGACCAACTCCGAGCCGGTCACGCGCATGCCTTTTTCCGTCGCCTTGCCGCACGCCAGATCAAACGCGACGTGGACCGGCGTGATGCTGATGTTCGTCAGATTGATCGAGACTTGGGCGATGCCGAACTCTTCGATGTACCATCCGATGGCCTTGACGCACTTCAGCGGGCCGGGCTTCATGATCCGCTTGCCGTCGGGCCCGCGCATGATCTTGCCGGTCTTCGGATCGCGCTGAGCGCGGCCGCCCTCGCGAATATCGAGGGCGACATCCTGCGCCTTGGCCGAAGCCGTCGTGTTCAGATTGATGTTGTAGGCCACGAGAAAGTCGCGGGCGCCGACGGCCGTCGCACCGGACCGGGCGTTGAACTCGGCCGGCCCGAAGTCCGGCTTCCAATGCGGATCGGTCAATCGGCCGGCCAGCCCCTCGTATTCGCCCGATCGACATGTTGCGAGATTGCGACGCTCCTCGGATCGGGCCGCATGTTCGTAGCAGTAGATCGTCAGGCCGACTTCCTCACCGAGCCGGCGGGCGAGTTCGTGGGCGTGCGCGACCGTTTGTTCCATCGTGATGTTCGACACCGGCACGAGCGGGCACACGTCCATCGCACCGAAGCGCGGATGCTCGCCGCTGTGTTTGCTCATGTCGATCAGCTCGGCCGCCTTGCGACCGGCACGGACGGCCGCTTCGATCACGTCGGCCGGGGCACCGACCATCGTGACGACCGTTCGGTTCGTCGCTTTGCCGGGATCGACATCGAGCAGCTTCACGCCGTCGACCGATTCGATCTGATCGGTGATCTGTTTGATGATCGCTGGATCGTTGCCTTCGCTGAAGTTTGGCACACATTCGATTAGTTGTGACATCGCGACCCTCTACTTGTTGCTCGACTTAGTTGTGATTGCTCACGATTACGACTGCAGCCCATGGATTGCGATCCATGGGCTTCGGACTTGGCCGAACGATGGTTCCACTCCTCGCGTATCGCCTCTGCAAGATCACACAACCACGCGCCCGTGCTTGATCACGCGCACAATGGGATTCACGCCCACATGATAAGCCCAGCGGTTGAGATTCGGAATGTCGAGGATCAGCAGATCGGCTTGGTGCCCGACGGCAATCGCCCCGATACGGTCCTGCCTCCGAAGCGCAGCTGCGGCATTGGCCGTGCAGGCCACGAGGCTCTCGACCGGCGTCATGCGCATCAGCGTCGCCGCCATCGACATGATCAGCGGCAGCGACTCGATTGTACACGAGCCGGGATTGACGTCGGTGGCCAGGGCGACGGGCAGGCCCGCGTCGATCAATCGACGCGCCGGGGCAGGCTCGGAGCCGAGGAAGAACGAACAGCCCGGCAATAGCACCGGGATCGTCGCCGAGCCTTGCAGGGCCGCGATGTCCTCGTCGTCAGCACATTCGAGATGATCCGCCGAGGCGGCATCGAGCTCGACGCCGAGCCTCGTCCCGCCGCTGTGGGTGATCTGCTCGGCGTGGATCTTCGGCGTCAGCCCGTGTTGCTTGCAGGTGGCCAGGAATCGACGCGATTGTTCGAAGGAGAACGCGCCGCGCTCGCAGAAGACATCCGCAAACTCGGCGAGGTTCTCGTCGGCGATCTGCTCGAGCATCGCCTGCGACGCGATCATGTCCAGATAGTCATCCGGCCGGCCATCGAACTCTGGCGGGATCGTGTGCGCGCCGAGAAATGTGGGCACGATCTCGATCGGCAGCTCGTCGTCCAGCCGCCGAATGGCCCGAAGTGTCTTGATCTCGTCTTCGACCGTCAGGCCGTAGCCCGACTTGGCCTCGACGGTGGTAGTACCCCACGCCATCATCCGCTGGAGCCGTGGCCGAGACTGCTCGATGATCTCGTCCACGCTCGCCGCCCGTAGCGCGCGGACCGAGTTCTTGATGCCGCCGCCCGCTTCGAGGATTTCGATGTAGCTCGCCCCGGCGATACGCTGGACGAACTCGGCTTCGCGCGAGCCTGCATGGACGACATGCGTATGACAATCCACCAGACCGGGCACGACCGTTCCGCCGGCGGCATCGAGCGTTTCGTCGAAGGGACGGGGCGGCGTCTGGGTGGCCGGGCCGAACCAGTCGATCAGTCCGTCCCGAATCGTGAGTGCCGCGTCGCGAATCACCGGCGGCGAGGAGAAAGCGTCCCCGCACACCGGCCCAGGCGGCACAACGATCAGTTCACCGATGTTCAAGAGCAGTGTGTCCACATGGTCTCCATCCATATGCAACGGCATCCCGATCAGAGCCGCGACCGTAAGGGAGCG
>CAYYPB010000102.1:0-4810 GCA_964473405.1 uncultured Planctomycetaceae bacterium | reverse complement strand
CGTTCGATGGCGAGGGTTCGCGCAGGTGGTCGCTAAACGCTCCCTGACGGTCGCGTGGGCCACCTCCTCTGGAGGTGGGGGAGACGATCATCGGGCCGTCGGGTGCGCACGTCATCGGCTCCCCCATGTCCAAAGGACATGGGCCACCCACCAATGTTACATATCAGCGTGTCCACGCGGTCTCCATCCATATGCAACGGCATCCCGATCAGAGCCGCGACCGTAAGGGAGCGCCCCCGTTCGATGGCGAGGGTTCGCGCAGGTGGTCGCTAAACGCTCCCTGACGGTCGCGGCTCTGATTGGAGCCACCGTGGAATGAGAATAACATCAGGCGTGAGGGAAGACTACCCAGGCTGGGGGAGCGAGCCACCCGACAAGCCGCCCGGCAATTCAGGCTCGGGGGGTTGAACGGCGGGCTTGGCGGGAGGTGATGGCGGCCCAGCCTCGTCGGCCAGAAGCCCCGACAAACTCGGCTTGTCCAGCGTTTCGCCGCGGCAGAGTCGAGAGACTTCATCGGCATCCAACGTCTCGTGTTTCAGCAGAGCCTGGGCCACGGCGTCCACCTTGTCCCAGTTCTCGTCCAGCATCTTCCGGGCATCGGCGTAGGCCTCGTCGGCGAGCGCCTTGACCTCCTGGTCGATGATGCCGGCCGTCTCGTCGGAGTAAGGCTTGTCGGCCAACATGAGTTCGTTGGGGTCGAGCGGTGTATACTTCACAAAACCGAGCCTGTCACTCATGCCCCACTCGAGTACCATCGCCCGACCGAGCCGAGTGACCTGCTCGATGTCCATGGCCGCGCCGCTGCTAATGTCGTCGCAGTGCCGCTTCTCGGCGATCCGCCCGCCGCACATGACGCGCATCGAGGCTCGCAGCCACTTGAGGCCGAAGCCGTAGCGATCCTTGTCGGGCAGCGCCATCGTCGCACCCAACATCTGACCGCGCGGGATGATCGTCACCTTGTGCAGCGGATCGCTATCCGTCAGCAACGTCTGGAGGACGGCATGGCCTGCCTCGTGGTAAGCCGTCGAGGCGCGTTCTTTCTCTTCGATCTCGCGACTCTTGTTGGAGCGGCCATAGCGGATCTTGTCGCGGGCCTCTTCGAGATCCTCCAACTCGACCGTGTCCTTTTCCTGCATGGTCGCCACGATGGCCGCTTCGTTGATGATCGCAGCCAACTCCGCGCCGCTGAACATGGGCGTGCCGCGAGCCAGACGCATCAGGTCCGTGTCGGGCGACATCTTGATCTTCCGAGCATGGACCTTGAGGATCTCCAGCCGTCCCTTGATGTCGGGCAGCGGAACATAGACGCGCCGGTCGAACCGGCCCGGCCGCGTCAGGGCGGCGTCGAGGATATCATCGCGATTCGTCGCCGCGATCACGATCACCTGATCCGACGTCTCGAAACCATCCATCTCCACGAGGATCGCGTTGAGCGTTTGCTCACGCTCGTCGTGACCGCCGCCGTAGGCCGCGCCGCGCTTGCGACCGACCGCGTCCACCTCATCCAGGAAGATGATGCAAGGCGAGTTCTCTTTGGCGGACTTGAACAAGTCGCGCACGCGGGAAGCGCCCACGCCGACGAACATCTCCACGAAGTCCGCTCCGCTAATCGAATAGAACGGCACGTCCGCTTCGCCCGCAATGGCCTTGGCCATCAGCGTCTTGCCGCAGCCGGGCGAGCCGACCAACAGCACGCCGCGCGGAATCCTGCCGCCGAGGCGTTGGAACTTCTTGGGGCTCTTGAGGAACTCGATGATCTCGGTGACTTCTTCTTTGGCCTCGTCGATGCCGGCCACGTCCTTGAACGTGATGTTGGTCAGCTCTTTGTTGCTCACGCGATGGCGCGAGCGACCGAAGTTGCCCAACATGCCGGCCCCGCCCGCCGAGGATCGAAGCTGCCGGAACACAACGAACCAGATGAACGCGAAGATCAACAGCCAGGGGATGATGCCCATCAGCATGTTGATCATCGATTGGTTGCTCGGCTTGTACTCGACCTGCGTGCCCTCGGGGCACTGGGCGCGGACCTTCTCTTCGACGTCCGGCAACCTGAAGGTCGTGTTGTAGACAACGTAGAACTCGTTATTGGCCGACGGGCCGGAGGGTCGGCCTTGGGCCGAGTCGGAATACTCGCCCTCGATCCGGTCGTCGCGGAGGGTGATCTTGGAATACTCGCCGGCCGCGACGCCTTTCCAGAACTGGCTGATCGTGATCGGTTCCTGCTGGTTCATGCCCTGCGACACAACCGCCACGATGATCAGCGCGATGAGCGCAAAACCCATCCAGCTCGCCACACCGCGCGACATCTTCAGACGCGGAGGCTGCGGCTTGCCGTCGGGCTTGCCAGGTCGCTCGTCAGGCTGCTTGTCTGGCTGCGGGTCGGAATCTGCCATCGAGAAAAGTCCCATAACTGAGCGGACGCGGGCTCACCGCGACGCTCGAATCTCTACACGCGCATACAACCTATCGGATTATAGTCAGGTGATCGGAACTACCAATCGTCGGTTTCCATCAACTCGACGATCGATTCCGCCATCCTGTCCACGTCTCGCTGCATCGCGTGGTAGAAACCCTCGCCGACGGGGCGAATGTAATCCACGGTATGAACGAAACGAGGCCGGTCTACCAAGACCTCGCCGGTCCGAAGATCCTTCCACTGCCAACTGATGACCAGCGTGGCAGCCGTCTCACGCGGCTCGACCCGCTCGAAATCGCGGCCGATCGTGCCCTGGCGGACCTGGCGAATCTCCCCTGTAAGAACGGTGTCGGCCCGCTCTTTCTTCGCCAGCTTGAAAGGCGTCTCCGCCTCGATTCGCTTGGCGAGGGCTTCGGTGAGTTGCAGCTCGATCCCGCGGCGAAACTCCCGCGACTGGAAGATGTCCAACGCCACGGTGCGGATACGGTCCTTCTCGGCGTTGGCCGTCCGAAAGTTGGCCGACCGATCCGTCGAGTAGCCGCAGCCGCATGCGGAAAGGCCCAAAGCCGCCGCCACGCACAATCCGAGAGTTCGCTTCATGGCCATCGACCCACGCATCTCACCAAAGCAGGCATCTCACAAGACAGGCCCCAGCACCAGTCAACGCCGCCACCGCAGCCGGGGAGGATTATACAACCGCCAAGCCAACAGGCAACGCCGGGGCCACAACACGCAACCCCACCCCAATCCGAGCCCAGAACGCCAGCGACGGGTTTTTGGGACACGCCGTCGAGAGCTTTCGTGCTCAGGCGCTCGGGGGGCTTGGTGGGCGCACCGCTGGGCCTCCGACCCGCTCGGATGCGCTCATGGCTCGGGTGCTGTCCGCGACGTCCACTGCAGGGTGGACGGAACCTAGCCGGGTGGCCCATGTCCTTTGGACATGGGGGAGCCGATGATGTGCACAAACCGTGACCCGATGATCGCAGCTCCCGCGCCCGCAGGAGGTGGACTAGCCGGCAGGCCATCGGGGCGTTCTGCCGAAAGACGTTCGAGACCCACACCTTGGGATCGGATCGATTCGTCAGTAAGATCGAAACCTGGGCTGAGCGACGCATGAGGAATGACCCTGTCCTGAGTTTCGTGAGCAGGATAAACACATGAACAGTATCTACGTTGTCAATCCTGAGACTCGTGAGTTGAGTCAAGTAGAGCCAGCTTCGTTCACAGATCTCGGAATCAAGGAGCGGGAGGATCTGGAGCAGTGGGTCATTCACAATCCGGACACGCTCGGCGAACCGTTGTTCGTTATCGCATCCGAGTTCGATGGTTTCGTTCACAGCAGCCGACGCCTGGATATCCTGGCGATCGACAAGAATGGCTCACTTGTGGTTGTCGAACTCAAGCTCAACCTCAGCCACTCATATGCTGATCAGCAGGCGATTCGATACGCGGCCTTCTGTTCGACGATGACAGCGGCCGATGTGATCGCCGCCCGCGCGAGATTCGCCAAGACCGACGCTGAAATAGCGGCCCAGGACATACGAGAGTTCCTCCAGATGGACTTGCCAGAGCTGGATGATCGCCCTCGGGTCATTCTGGCGGCGGGCTTCATTGACGACCAGGAACTGACCGCAACGGTACTCTGGCTTCGTTCATTCGGGCTGGACATCTCGTGCGTAGAACTGACCCCGTATCGCCTTCCAGGGGCTGGCACCCTCTTGATAGCGCCGCGTGTGATCATCCCTCTGCCGGAAGCGAGAGAGCACAGCATCCGTGTCGAGCAGAAGGAGGCGATTGCCGTGCAGCAGACGAAGCTCCAGGGACAATGCCAAGCTCTCTGGACAGCGATCGCCGATTGCTACAGTGATCTCAATCCCAGGCTAAAGGCGAGCAAGGCAAACCGTAGCCAGTTCCTGGCAGTCAGGACCGGAAATGGAGAGATCCACTACGAGTGGATCAAGTTCCGGGACGCACTCGGCGTCGCGTTGCATTTCGAGGCGCGTGACGAGTCACTGAACGAGCAGCGTCTCGCGCTTATCACCGAGCACCGAGACATGATCGCCGGCGACGAACAGTATGAGTTTGTCATCCGCCCGTTCGGGAAATCTTGGGCTTGCGCCGAGTTTCGGCTTCCGTACGACTTCCCCACTCCGCCGTCCGAAATCTCGCACGAGGCGGCGCGACTGATGACAATCCTGATCGACCGTACTTGGCCGGTCGTCGAGAAGATGATCCGCAGGGCATAGCTACTGTCTTGCGGGAGGCAGGGGAACATGCGAATGGGGCAACTCGATCATCGGCTCCCCCACCTCCAGAGGAGGTGGGCCACCCGCCCGGGCGCACGACTCTTCACGCCACTGACGTCCTCAGCCTGGACCCCCAGCACCCGGCCCC
>CAYYPB010000101.1:0-8226 GCA_964473405.1 uncultured Planctomycetaceae bacterium | reverse complement strand
GGGAACCCTCGTTGGGGGCTCGGATCTATGCCGCCTGAACTGTCATGGACCCTCCGTAGAGTGCAGCAGTGAGCGCATTTCAGATTCGACCAGTCGGTATCACGGGTGGCGATCAGGGCTGCAGCGGAGAAGGAGTCGTCAGAGTTCCAACACGAAGCACGTTGGCGAGCACGACAGGCGTAGCGCTCCCGTGGCAAGAACAGCGGTTTCTCGGAGAGCGTTGTCGTCGTAGCGGAGAATTAGCTAGACCGATAATCTTTCGTGGAATGGCCTTCAAGTTCGAGCTCCCGTCAATCGCATTCCTCGCAGGGCTCTGTCGCCTTGGCAGTACTGAGAGGCTTGTCGTTGGCGGACCGGGAGCAGGTGGGTGAGGCGTCCTCGGTTTCTCCGGCAGGGGATGTTGCTTCTCGCTCAGGAGCCAATGCGGCCGTGGCTTCGGCCAGAATGCCGGACGGCGACTCGTTGACGATCTCGGGGGGGCGGTTCTTCTTCCGTTGGTTGTGGTAGTGCTCCCAGAATCCCCAACCGATCAGGGTGGCCACGACGACGCCGCCAATCACATAGGACGCGACGCGAGCGTTGACGAACACTTCCTTGATGCTGTCGTGGAACTTGTAGCCCGCCCAAATCAGCGTTGGCACGGAGATCAGCGCGGCCGAACCGTCGAAGACGAGCATCTTCCAGTAGGGCACGCGGAACGTACCGGCCGTCAGAAACATGACACTACGAATGCCCGGCATGAAACGGCTGGCGAAGAGGATCTTCGCCCCGTGGTTTTCGTACATTGTGCGGGCCCGTTGAACGAGCCAGGGTTTCGCGAATCGCCCGAACCACCGGTGTTCGAGAATGGCGGGGCCCACGCGCCGACCGATCAGGAATATACAAGAGTCGCCAATGATGACTCCTGTCAGGCCGAAGAAGATCATGAGTTCCAAGTTGGCATCACTGGTGCTCACGACGACACCGGAGAGAACGAGCGGGATGTCCTCCGGCAGCGGCAGACCGAAACTGGCGGCTATGAGAATCATGAACAGGCCGAGGTATGACCAAGTGCCGAGGATGTCTCCGACGAAAGCTTCCAAAACCCGAACCCTACCTATCACGCATTGCTGCGGGGCTGCTCAGTCAGTCGTGACTGTCGTTTATCGAATGCCGATCCATCATCGTGCGGCCGCTACACTGTCTGTTTTCGCGGTGTCGATTCGCTCGATCAGCTTGGCGGCCGCATCTCTGACGCGCTGCTGCGGGTCGGACGACAACATGACAAGCCACGGTCGCTGGCCCGTTCCGTCCGTTGCGCCGACATAGCCGACCAGCCACACGCGGCGTTCCACAGATAGACAGGATAGCCTTGTTTCCATCTGCTTCAGTCCAGCGTCTCCAAGGCGATAGAGTGCCGCACAAGCTTCATCGACCGCGGCGCCGGAGCGTGCATCGACCAAACACTGCCCCATGACTTCCGCCGCGCGCTGGGGGGGATCGAGTTCGCCCAGTGCCGCGACGGCTGCCGCCGCAACGGTCTCGCGAACATCCACGCGTAGTTGGAATAGGTTCTCTTCGACAACCTTGTCGTCAACGAACGCTCGGGCGATGGTGATGGCGGCACTGAGTTGCCGATCCGATCCCTCGGTGGCGATGCTTCGCATGAGTCGGGGCAAGACGAACCGCGCGACCTTTGGATGGGCCTTGAGGCTCTCGGCGCGATCGGCCAGTTCGTCGGGCGTGCGATTCTGAAGGGATGACACGAAGGCTTCGACGCGTTCGGTCAACTGCCGTCTATCATAGACGCGCCAACCGAGGAAGACGATCGACCCGACGATGGAGACGGTCAGCACGCACGCGCCGAGCGAAACGAGCGCGTGGCTCCAGAATCCAGACTCGGCGTCGGCCGGCGAGCCCGTTGGGATTCCATCGGAATGCGTCAATGCACATCACCCTTCGATCGTTGGAGCGCCGGCGGGAGTCGGCACGCGCCGAATAGTCGCTTGCCCTCGGACATTCAACCCTGCCGGGATCGAGCCCACAAGGCCGGCTGTGCTACGCCACAATATAGACGCACGTCTCTTTGTGGGTCAACCCAGCGGTCCTTGGTCTGGCCCTTCCAACTCTACGCCCAGACGGCTCGTGATTCTCTGAAAGTCGTCCAGGCTATAATACTCTATCATCAATCGGCCGGTGTGCTGTCGCCTGCCCTCATCGATCCTGGCCCGCGTACCAATCGCGATGGACAGGCGTTCTTCCATATCCCGGACGGCCGGTCGTTTCTCCTTCTTTTCCCGGGTCGGAGGCGCCTTGTCTCGAAGGTTCGCGACTTCCTGCTCCGTCCGGCGAACTGACCACTGTTCGGTGGCCGCACGCTGGGCCAGGCGGGACCGACTGGCGGCATCCGGAGCACCCAGGATGGCCTTGGCGTGGCCTGTCGCGATGTCCCCCCTGCTCAGCATCTCTAGAGCATCTTCAGGGAGCCCCAGCAAGCGAATGTGGTTGGTGACGGTCGCACGGTCGTCGCTGACCTTCTCGGCCACCTCTTCGTGACTCAGGCCGTGCTTGTCGCACATCAGTCGGTAGGCCCGGGCTCGCTCAACGGGGTTGAGGTTTTCCCGTTGGAGGTTCTCGACGAGGGCTAGTTGCAGGAGCTTGTCGTCCGGCACGGCCCGAATGATGGCGGGCAGTTCGGTGAAACCGGCCAGTTGGGCCGCTCTGAGTCGTCTTTCGCCAGCGATCAGCTCATAGCCGGACTCGGAGGGCCGAACGACGATCGGCTGAAGGGCACCGCAGGCCTTGAGGGATTCGGCGAGGCTGGCGAGTGCTTCGGGGAGGAACTCGCGTCTCGGCTGCATGGGGTTTCGCCGGATCTTCTCGATCGCTACCATGAGCATGCGCCGTGGGCCTTCTGGGGCTACGTCCTCAGAGGGTGACAAGGTGGCTGCCGGAAGCGGTTTCGTTTGTGTTGCATGCACGAGATCGGCCGAGATCAACGACGACAGACCTCTGCCGAGGCGCTTGGGTGTTTTGGACATGGGAGGCGTCTCTTGGCAGGCGAGTATCCATGCGTGCTGCCCGATTGTGTTCCTGCCCGAACCGCAATCGCGTCATGTTCCACGTGGAACATGGCTTCAAGGTCGTGTCCCCACGGCGTAATCCCAGCCAATCGCACCATGTTCCACGTGGAACATGACTATTGGGAGCCCGCATCAGGCCGACCACTACAGCCAGCGGATCGTATCGCCTGGCACGCACGCTGACAATGCACCCTGAAAAAGAATCCATCGGTCAATCGAACGCTCAATCTCCGGGACTCGACAACAATCAAAAACGAGAAGTGGTGTCCGATATTGTCTACACAAGTGCCGCGATTGTCGATGTACAGGAAGTGGCTCGCCCGCAGGAAGTGGCTCGCCCGACGTCGGGTGTTCACGCAACTTCGGTGTCGGTCGGCCATAGAAGTGTGAGTTGTCCTTCTCAGAACGGCCGTCCCCCTCTCGAGCGGCGCGCCGACGGATGGAATACTAGTTGTCTCACGAGGATATCCAGATGCGGACTGTCATGTATGTACTACTCGCAATGATACTTGCCGCCTGGGCCGTCGGATGCGCCAATGATCCGCACTCCCGGCGTCGGATTGAGTTGAGGCGGCAGAATCTCGATGACACCCTTCGCAGTGCCCAGAAGCGGGAGGACACCGGCCCTGCCCGGCTTCAACGGGCCGGAGACGCCCTCGAGTCCTGGTGGCGGCAGGACGAAATCGAGTTCGCCGACGGGCTCGAACGTGCGGGCGACCGCATCTGGTGATAGTGCCGGCAGGAGTCGCCGCGAAGTGATCCACGGCCGAGAGGTTCTGCGCTTTGGGCTCGCTGCGGAAAGAAACGCGGAAACGCTATACTGAGTTGCCCGCTACTAGGTTCCAGTGTGGAACCAGCGGCGGGCGGACCCGATAGAGGCGGCTGTCTAGATATGATCCAATGTTCCGACTGCGAGTACTTCATGCGAGAAGCCGGCGGGCGCGTGGGCTTCAAGTGTGACCCATTCACCAATATCAAAGGCCCCGAGTGTCTCGCGAAGTGGCAATTGCTGCGATCGAGCGAGTTGACCCAGAAGATGGATCGGCTCGTTACGGCGTACGAGGCGACGTTGGAAATATACCGTCGTATGCAACCGCTCCAGGAGAAGATGTTTCGCCATATGGAGCAGGAGATCGACGAGGTCGAGGATTCCGACTCCTGGAAGTACGGCGACACGTCGAATGATGAGCCAGACGACGATGGCGAAGAAGAGGATGATTCCAGGCGCCTGTGATGGCGTGAAAGAACACTATGTGGTGGGCGATTGGGCGGGGGACTGTTCGATGGTGGTTTGGTGCCGTCGATAGATGGTGACGTTGCGCGTGACGAGCGCATCGGCCTTGGCGTTGCCTGTTCCCGCGGTGTGGTCGTAGGCCGTGATGAGCACCTGAACAGCGGCACGAATATCCGGTAACAGATGGGGTAGCGAGGAATAGTGTAGACCGCCCGTTGTCGTGTCATGCGCGGAGGGCGACGGCACGCCCCCCAGTTGCTGGATCATCTCGGCCAGATCGCGCTCGTGGGCGAATCCGTCGGCGATGAGCTGTTCGACCGCAACCCAGGTCGAGGCGGACGCCTCGTCGACGAAGGGTTGAGCCTCGCTCAGGCGGTGGATCAAGCTTGCCTGCTCGGCGGCCAACAGATCATTCAAGACATCGATAAGCGAGGCGTGGGTCATGGTTTCTCGGTCGATTGCGCGTCAGCGTGTTGGGCGATCGGCTTGACGATCGCGTACAGGTCTCGGGAACGGTTGTCGGCGAAGTCCTTAAGCCGGCCTGCATAGAGCGTGCCGGCGAGTACGATCAGAACTGCACATGCGCTCGCGGCCGCCTGGCCGAGGAGAGGCGTTCGGATGGCAGGCTGTCCGTCATCTTCGAAGACCATCGTCTTGGCGATGCGAGCGTAGTAGTACAGGCTGATGAGCGTGTTGAATACGGCGACGATGACGAGCCACTTGAGCCAGATCGCCCCGTCGCTCCAGAGCGGCACGAGCAGCCACCACTTGGCCCAGAACCCGCCCATCGGCGGCAGGCCGACGAGGCTGAAGAGGAAGACGGCCATCGTCACGGCCAGCAAGGGGCTGCGCCGAACGAGACCGCTGAACCCGTCGATCGTCTCCTTGCCCGTGGCCCAATAGACCATCGCGACAACGCCAAAGGCCCCCAGGTTCATCAGCACATAAACGGCGATGTAGAACACGATGGCACTGAAGGCGGGATGGGCCATGCCGACGGCGTCGCCGCCCGCGGGTCGCCAGAGGATGGCCGCCACCATGAGCATGTAGCCGGCGTGGGCGATGGAACTGAACGCCAGCAGCCGTTTGAGGTTGGTCTGTTTGAAGGCCGAGAAGTTTCCGACCGTGCAGGTGACGGCGGCCATGACGGCGATGGCCTGGGCCACATACGTCAGTGTCTCGGGCGAGCTGAGCGTCCAGGTCAGCGTCGAGATGATGCGAAGCAACAGGCCCAGGCCGGCGGCTTTGCTCGCGACGCTCAGCCAGGTCGTGACTTCGATCGAAGCGCCCTCGAAAACGTCGGGACACCAGAAGTGGAAGGGCACGGCCGAGACCTTGAACGCGACGCCTACGATCAGCGCGAAGATCGAGACACTCATGAGAACGGTCGGGCCGCCGTTGGCGGTGATGGCCGCGCCGATTTGGCCGAGATCGAACGTTCCATATTGGCCGTAGAGCAGCGACGCGCCGTAGATCATGATCGCGCTGGTAACGGCACCGAACAGGACGTACTTCATCGATGCCTCGGCGGCGAGCTTGTGCCGTTTTCGGAAGGCCGTGATGGCGTAGGACGGCAAGGAGGCCATCTCGATTGCCAGGATGATCATCAACAGGTTGGTCGTGCTGACCATGAGTGTCATGCCGATGGCGCTGCCGACGAGCAGGACGAAGAACTCCGTCGCGTCCGACTTACGAGAGAGGTGACCCGGCAGACCGGCCCCCTGGCCGAGCGAGTACATGCCAGTCACGGCAACGAGGAAGAGGCTCACCATGAAGACGAAGAAACTGCTGAACTGATCCGAGATGAACATCGGTGCCGCGGCATCCGGCGTCAGGCCGGCGATGGCGCCGCCGTCTTGCTTGAAACCCTGCGCGGCGACGAACGCGGCCAATAGCCCACCGGCGATCGTGACGGCGGCGGAGACGCGCCAGTTTCGGCCGACGACCAGTGCGGCGATCATCAGGCCGACGAGCGTCGCCACCAGCACCCACACGGGGCCCAGCATGGCCAAGTCTTCCGGCGAAGGCATCCAGAGCGTCTGGGGCATATTCGACTAGCCTCCCACCATGGCCATTGCGCCACTCGCCGTATCGCCGAACAGGCGAATCACGTCGTCGATCGTTCCGTTCATCAGATCGAACGTGTATCCCGGAAGGATGCCCATGAAGATCGCCAGCACGGCCATGGGTAGAAGAATCGCCGTCTCGCGGGCGGTCGCATCGGGATAGGACGCATACTCCTCGCGAAGCTTGCCGAGATAGACGCGTTGGATCGTCCAGAGGATGTAGCCGGCCGTGAGGATCACGGCGAAGGCGGCGATGACGGCCATCGGCATGGCCCAGGTGAAGTCCGGATGAACGCTGCCGGCGCTGAACGTGCCGAGCAGCACCCAGATCTCGCCGATGAACCCACACAACGCCGGCAGGCCGAGCGAGGCGAAGAAGCCGAGCGTGGCCATCGAACCGTATCGCGGCATCGCGAGCCACAGGCCGCCGAAGCGGTTGATGTCGCGGTGGTGGGCGCGGTCGTAAATGATGCCGACGAGGAAGAAGCACATGGGGCTAGATATGCCGTGGGCGAGGATTTGGAACATCGCCCCTTGGAAACCGACGTCGGTCATGATCGCGATGCCGAGCACGACGAAGCCCATGTGGCTGATCGAACTGTAGGCAACGAGTCGTTTGAAGTCGGTCTGTGCCAGACAACACAGGGCGCCGTAGATGATGTTCACCAAGCCGAGCGCGGCGACGTAATACGCCAGCTCGCGTGCGGCCTCGGGAAAGATCGGATAGCAGACGCGAAGGAAGCCGTAGGCACCGAGCTTCAGCAGGATGCCGGCCAGGATCATGGAGATCGGCGTGGGGGCCTCGACATGCGCGTCGGGCAACCAGGTATGGAACGGGAACAACGGCACTTTGATCATGAACCCGATGAACAGGAAGATGAACATGACCGTTCGGAACGTCCAGCCGTCGAAGAGGAAGGATCGGTTGGGGTCGTTGAACGCCTGGTGAATCGCATCGCTCGTCGCGTATTCGATCAGGTTGAACGTGCCATCCCCGCCGAGCGCCTCGCCGCTGACGAAGTACATCGCGAGCAACGCGACGAGCATCAGCACCGAGCCGGCGAGCGTATAGAGGAAGAACTTGATCGCGGCGTATTCCTTGCGTGGCCCACCCCAGACGCCGATGAGGAAATACATCGGCAAGAGCATGACTTCCCAGAATATGTAGAACAGGAAGAAGTCGATCGCCCCAAACGTGCCGAGTACGCCGGTCTCGAGGAGCAAGAACAGTGCGAAGTAGCCCTTGGGCCCGCGATTGACCTTCCACGAAGAGAAGTTCCAACTGGCCCAGGCACCGAGCCAGGTGACGAGCGTCGTGAGGATGACGAGCGGAAAGCTGATGCCGTCGAGGCCGACGTGGTAGTTGATGTGGAACCCGCCGACAGAGATCCAGGGGACGTTTTCTTCGAACTGCATGTTCGCGCCGTAGTCGCCGTTGAAGGCATCGCCGCTGAGGAACGGTCCGAACATCAGGCAGGACATCAGGAACACGATGAAGGTCGTGACCCACGTGATGGTCCTGGCCTGCCCACTCGGCGCGAGAAGGACGAGGACCGCACCAATGGCGGGGATGAAGATGATCCAGTTGAGAATGTCGGGTATTACCACCATCTAACTCCGTCGTTGCGTCCGGCCCCTTGCCGGGCGCTACCTGTTCTGTGGCACCGGCGTCCCGCCGGTGGTCATGTTTCGATCAGAGCCGCGACCGTAAGGGAGCGTCCCCGTACGATTGCAGGAACCCTCCAGGCGAACGATAGGCGCTCCCTTACGGGCGCGGCTCCGCTCAGGGGGGGGCCTCGTCATGCGGTGGTGCGGTCATGCTGCGGCGCGCATCCGAGAGGAGAGTCTGTGTCACACTGTTGCT
>CAYYPB010000100.1:0-8227 GCA_964473405.1 uncultured Planctomycetaceae bacterium | reverse complement strand
GAACATGAGAGTGTGCGAGAGAAGCACCCCCTGCCCGACACCGAGCGCCGCACCGAGCCAACGATCAAAGGCAGCAACACTCGGGCGTTGAGCGACCACCATGCGACGGCCGAGACGCTGAGCGGTTCTTCCGGCGACGATCAGCGCCACCATCAGCACCCCAAGGCAGACAATCGCACTCGAAGCCAGGTTTGGACTTCCAGCCCCGGCGTCGATGAAGAGATCGGGAAGGCCGGTCCGAAGCGTCGCCAACAACGCCAGGCCAAACCACGCCGGCAGCATCAGCAGCTTGCACGCGCCTCCTCGCCACTGTCCGTCCAAGCCGGTCGCGGCCAGGGTCGGCCCCGCGATCCAACCGAGCATGAATCCGTTGGCGGCACTGACGAAGGTCAGCAACGTCGCGACCGCTAGAATCAAACCGACCGCCGGCCAATGGCGATTGCGATCGCGCGCGCCGGCCGGCGCGACATCGGCGCGCAGCTTGGGGCGGTGCCACTCGCTTGGCGGCGGAGGGTATGGATGGACCGCCGGTCTGCGACAGGGCGCGCCGAGGTGTCCTCCACGACCCCCCCCGCTCGTGTCCTGTCGCGTTCCCATCATCGGCACCGCGCCTTGATTCCTGCCCGCCGACCGCTCTCTCACGATCCGACATGGTGAGCCATTCGGCGGGGTCTTGATGAATCCGGTTCGCATCTCAGACGGCTTACGGGGACGGCTCGAAATCCGCCTCGGTCAATCGCACGTCGAAGCGAATGTCGCGATACTCGTACTTGCCCAGCAGATCCCGCGGTTGCCGGTCGTCGTCCGAGTAGCAGTAGATGGCGACCGGAACGAGATGCTCCTTGTCGATGTACAGGTCAGCCAAGCGGTCCGGATAGACGCCGGTCTCGTTCGAGTAGGGAAGTTGTCGGCGCAACATCCAGACCGGCCGGCCGCCGAAGGAAGTTTCTCCTTTGAATTCGAGTTTGAGTTCTCCGGTCGCGGCCGCCATCCGGCAATACTTCGTGAATAGGCGGAGAGACTCGTCGAAACCGAACTCGTCGATGAAATGCCGCGAGCTTCTCTTGGCGAAGGTTCCTCGGATCGGTTGCTTGGTACTCTTGATGAAAAAGCCGGCCAAACTGCTCGGTTGGGCCAGGGCCAACTGACGGAACGCCGGGTCTTTGGCACCGTGGTCCACCCATTTGTCCTTGACGTAGATGACGCGGTCGACACACCCTCTGTTTCGAATCCACTTCAGCATCACACTGAAAGGCTCTGCCCGGAACTTGACTTCGAGTTCCTGCTCGGCAGTCATGCCCGATGGCAGTCGTTCCTGTCGCGTGAACGTGCAAGTGTAATCTCGGTGATCTCGAACGAGCCTCTTCCGCGCTTCGTCCAGTGCTGCCAGTGGATTGTCACGCAGAAGCTGATCGAACGACCCTACGGCCGCCTCGTCCGTCGGCATGATCGCCAGCCCAATGGCCTGTACTGTCGCCGGGTAGCTTCGGTGACATCCGTGTTCGACGAGTGCCACGGCAGGAAGAGCGAGAACGAGAACGAGCCACATCCAATACGTCGCTGGTTTCTTCACTAGACTTCTCTCCTTGTTGAAATCCCCGACATTCTCTGAGTGATGGCACCACGGTCTGGCACCGTGCGGCCGGCAACGTCTCTGCCGGTTGCGCGCAGCCGCGACGCTGTTCGGCGGACGCGCGACACCGGTCGTGCCCACGCGTCCCCCGCGTCATTGCGCAGCCCGCGCAGCGGCTCACTCAGTTTTTCCTGGCTGGCTCAGATGGCCGTCGGGTGATTGTCCCCGCCCCCACGGGTTCCGGGATGGGTCGCGGCGCCTCACTATTGTCCTTGATGGACGGGCCGTCAGACGATGCCTAGCGGCGTGGACGTGCTGCGTCCCGGTGGTTTTCGACAATCCAGGCAAACAATACGATACGTTTTGGTGATGGGAGCTCGCTTCGGCTTGTTCTGGGACGTGTAGTGCTGCCGACGACGATCGAAGAATTACGAGCCGGCCGCGCCTAGCAACTCCTCGACCGTGACTTGGTCCAACCCCGTCGCGATGTTCGCCACGCCCGGCAACACGTCGGGCCCGCCGATACCGAAGACGTGCATGCCGGCCTGACGGGCCGCTTCGATGCCGGCGGGCGCATCTTCGATGACGAGACACTCCGCCGCCGGAAGCCCGAGCAGCCGGGCGGCCTTGTGGAACACCTCGGGATCCGGCTTCGATTCGGTGATGTCGTTGCCGTCGACGACCGCGTCAAACGCCGCGGCCAATCCGAGTCGCTGAAGGATGCGTCGCGCGTTTCGGCTGGATGAGGCGACAGCGATGCGGATGTGCCGGCCTTTGAGCGTCTCGATGCACGCTGCTGCCCCCGGCAGGATGTCGCTCGGCGTCAAGTCGCCCAGAAGAGTCACGAACGTGGCATTCTTGCGATCCGCCATCGCTTGCTTCTGTGCGGCGTCATGCGAGCGAACCGACCGTTCCAGAAGAATGTCGAGGCTGCGCATCCGGCTGACGCCGCGCAGGCGGTGGTTGATCGTCGGGTCGAAGGGGATGCCCTCTTCTTCGGCGAGCTTCCGCCAGGATTGGTAGTGCAACGCATCGGTTGAGACGAGTACGCCGTCCAGATCGAAGATGACACCGCGGATCATGGCCAACGCCTCGTTTGACACTGCTTCCGACCGAGATGATACCACATTCACCCATCACGCCAGGGTCACGCTGCTCGCGAAGCCCAATCCCAAGCCCACGGCTGGCCAGCCGTTGGAGGCAATGATCCGGCCGTCCTACCGATGTGTCATCGCCTCCCCCACGTCCAAAGGACATGGGCCACCCGACTCCCCCACGTCGAAAGGACATGGGCCACCCGGCGGCCGTCCCGCCGGTGTGTCATCGCCTCCCCCACGTCCAAAGGACATGGGCCACCCGACGAAGGACATGGGCCACCCAACGAGAGCGGCGCTGTCACCGAAGGCACACTTCGGTGGCGAGGTCGCCGACTTTGCGATAGACTCCGCCTGGGAGTCATCCATGTCAACTGCCGCAAGACGTCAAGCCACCTTCGAATCGACCGACCGGCCCGATGTCGCGCTGATCACCAATCACGGATATGCCGGGGTCGAAATCCCCATCGGCGGCGCACCCGACACGGGCGGCCAGATCGTCTATGTCAACACGCTGGCACGAACGCTGAGCGAGTTGGGCTATCGCGTGACCGTCTTTGCTCGGGGTGGGTTCCCCTACTTCGAGAGCGAGACGATCCGCCACGAGCCCGAGTATCTCGACGACTTCGCACGCTATGTTTTTATCCGTGGCGGCGGCGAGAAGTTCATCCAAAAGGAAGATATCGCCGCCGTACTCGACGAGGAGGTGGACTGGCTCGATGCGTTCGTGCGGGCCGAGGCGGCGTCGCGCGGCTGTTCGCCGTGGGCTGTCTATGAGTTTGTCAACACGCACTACTGGGACGCGGCGGTGATCGGCATGCGTCTCGTCGAACGTTGGCGAAACGATGTGGCCGCTGGCGCTCTGGCTGAACTGCTCGGCAGTGCTGTCGCGCCTGATGCGCTGGACGAGGCGATTGCCGACCGTCACTGGCGCTCGCTGGGCGAGAACGTGGCCTACCACCTCGGCGCACTCCTACTCGAGTCGAACAGCTCGCCGGGCATGGCGCTACCGCAGCGCGTGAACGTGGCTGCCGCGCATTGGGCGGGCGCGCAGCAAGGCACCGGAGGCGATGCCGCGCGGAAGCTCACATCGGCCGTGGAAAACGTCTTGTCCAACATGGCTGCCCGGATCGCCCCGGCCATGCACGCGACCGTCGCGGCCCAGGCCCTTGGAAAGGCGATGCTCGACGCGCAGCCTACACGAGCAAGTCAACTCGAAGCGGATATGAACGGTGCCGACCGGCACATCTGGACGCCGCATTCGCTCGGCGAGTTGAAGGACGAGAACTTCCGAGATCGTTCGGCCGACGTTCGCCGCCCTCTGAAGTTCTGCGAGCGGCGCAACCACGAGCGCGTCGTCTGCGATCGGACGCGAGCCTTCGCGGCGACCTCCGCCGAGATTGCCGAACGGCTCGCGACCCACTTTCGCACCGCGACCGAGCGCGTGTTTTACTTTCCACCCTGTGTGGACCAGGAGATATTCCGCCAATACACCGACGACGAGCAGAGCGACGCCTACGAATACCTGGCGAGCATCAGCGGCATCGCCGTCGAGAAGCTCAAGGCAGGTCGCATCGTCTTCGAGACCAGCCGCATGGACCGGACGAAGCGAAAAGACCTGCTGCTCAAGTCCTTCCGCCGAGCGGCCTCGCAGACCGACGACGTCTATTTGTTCATCGGCGGCGGGCCCGACAACGATCTGTTCAAGTCGCTTACCGAGCTGCGCGACGCGGAGCCGGCGTTGTGCGGCCGAGCTTTCCTCACCGGTTTCATTCCAGAGCCGCACATCGGGCCGTTGTTCTCGATCGCCGACGTGTTCGTCTCGGCCTCCGAGATGGAGGGCTTCGGCATGTCCGTATCGCAGGCCGCCGCGGCGAGTTGCGCCATTGTCTCGTCCGACCTCATTCCGTTCTCGGTTCAGTATGTGCCGGATGATGCGATCATCGTGCCAGCCGGAGACGAAGATGCATTCGCGACAGCCATTGTGCATCTGTTGACCGACGAGGCTGATCGGACGGCGCGAGCCGCGCGGCTCGTGGAAAAAGTCAAGGCACTCGACTGGAAAACACAGACGGCCGCCTTCGTTGCATTTCTAAAAGAGCGCGGCGTCGCGCCGGCCGCGGCGAGAGAACACATGGCCGCTTCATTGGAATGACGTCGCTGGGCTATCATTCAATGGAAGAGCCGCGGGCTTCAGCCCGCTTGGCCGTACGACGCAGAGTGGCGCTCCCTCGCATGGAAGCACCGCGCGGGCTGAAGCCCGCGGCTCGTCTGCGGCAGGCAGCGTTGTCATGTTAGAAAGGGCAGCCCCATGATCGGCGACAAGATGGTCATTACCGACTACCACCGCAACGCCGCCGCCAAGGCGCTAGAGGCCGTCGAGCGACGACTTGCCGCCGAGCCGGGCGCCGTGTCCGTCTCGATCGCCGGCGAGTCCGGCTGCGGCAAGACGGAAACGGCCCACTGCCTGGGCGAAGCCATCGAGAAGACCGGCCGCAGTTGCATCATCCTATCGCAGGACGACTACTTCCACCTGCCACCCAAGTCGAACCACAACAAGCGGCTGGAGGACATCACCTGGGTCGGCACGGGCGAGGTCTGCCTGGACCTTTTGGGCCAGCACGTCGCGGCACTCAAGGCCGGCCTCGACGAACCTCTCGAAAAGCCTCTCGTCTATTTCGAGGAAGACCGCATCGGCAGCGAAACCGTCGCATTGGGAAGTCCGGACGTCGTCATTGTCGAGGGCACCTTCACGACGTTGCTGCCTGACATCGACGTTCGCGTCTTCATCAACCGCACCTACCGTCAGACGAAGAAGGCCAGACTCGCCCGGGGCCGTGACCCTGACGTGGGGTTCCTGGAGCGCGTCCTGCAAATCGAGCACGAAGAGATATCCCAACACAAGGCCAACGCAGACGTGGTGATCGAGCCGCCGGCTGAGGGGTAGGGCCGTCGGAATCGTCGGTCGTCACGAAGCACCCGGGCTATGGGCCGAGGATCGCCGCGACGAAGCCGGGCGTGTCGCCCGTGTCGATTTGGAAATCGCCGGTGAAATCCGCGCGGGCGATCGGATCCAGCGTGGGATAGGTGGTGCGATAGGCTGCCGTGCCATCGAGTACGATCTCGACGAACAGCGAGATGTCGAGCCCGTCGGCACTACCGTTTCCGTCGAGGTCGCCTTTCGGCAGGCCGGGGTCGTCGAGGATGTTGTAGTAGGCGAGCGGGTCGCCGATGACGACGTGCTGCCAGCTCAAGACGGGCAATGACGTGTACGCGGCCTCGCCCCATTGCATCTGGTTCACGAGCATGTTCGTGAAGAGAAACTCGTTGTCCGGCAGCGTGAACGAGAAGGGCTCAAAGACGTGCCCGATGGAAAACGTGCCGCCGGCCGCGACGAAGTCGGCGACCTGCTCCTGAGTAAAGAGCGTGCCGAGCCCGTTGAGGGCCCGGCCGTTGTACGACTCGACCGTGTTGAAGATCGCGCCGGGGGCGAAGTCGAAATTGTCAATGAAAGTGCCAGAGCCGGGCGGGTTTTCACCTCGACCGGCGAAACTGTGGTTCTCGCCGTACGATGCGTAGGCGATCAGCGGCGCGGTTTCTTCGGTGCTGTCGATGAAGTCGAACGTGTCGTCGTAGCGGACGTCCCATCCGTCGGCTGTGAGCAGAGCGAGCGTTTCCTCATAGTCGTCGCCGGCAAGAAAGGGGTCGCCGGACGTGAACAGGCCGTCGTCGTCGAGTTCCTCGGGCTGCGTGACGACGTTGTACTCGTCCATGAGGACGCGGACCAGGGCCCGGTTGACGTACAGATCCTGCGAGCGCCAGATGAGGGACTCCGCGTCGGCCAGACTGTTCCCGTCGATGCGGCTGACGAGGATCATGTCGCCCGGCGTCAGGCGCGTCGAGCCTGCCCCGCCGACGAGCCAGACGATGTTCACAAGGTTCGTGAACGTCTTTTGCACTTGGATCCTGGACCGGCCGCAGGTGGCGCACAAGTCGATGGGATCGGTGGACATGTGATAGGGGTTGTCGATGACGTTGTCGGCGTAGCTATCCATCGGGCCGCCGGCCTCCGTGGCGTCGAGGTCTTGCCACAACAGCACGAGTTCGGCGTCCAGCGCAGCGAACGTCGCGTCCGCCGTCCCGCCGTTGGCCGGAGGCAGGAGTTCGCCGAAGGCCGCGTTGGGGTTGTCGCCCACCGCGCCCAGGTTGTGGTCCAGGACACGATGCGGGAACGGCCGGATCAGCACGATCGACACGATGTCAGGCGCTTCGGGGAAGCCTGGCGTCAGGATGTGGTTGCGGATCGGGTCTCGGACACGACTGATGAAGTTGGCATACGAGAGGTCCGAGACGTTCAAGGCCGCGTCGTTGAGCTCAAGCACGTTTGTTGCGGGAATGTCGGGATGGGCGGCGAGGTAGGTGTTGGCGAGCTGCGTGGCGTCGACCGCCGCCGCGTTATAGACCACTAGCACCTGATCTGGCGCGATGTCGGCGCGCACAGCGGCGTGCGTCGCCAGCAGCAGGCCAATGGCAACGCCCATTGCGCCGAGTCCGCGTGAATCAACTCTCTTCATCGAAACCGTAGCCTCCGAGGTTGGTCCCCCATCCGCCAGCATGGCTCGTAACGATCCTAGCGAACCGGGCAGCCCAGAATCAACCCTCGGACACTGCGGCAGGTCCGCTATAGAATGCATGGACGGCTTTCAAGCCCAGAAACAGCGGTGATCGGCCGCCAAGGCCGCCCCCCGCGGGCACCCAGCCGAGTTTTCGCTATGCGAACCGGACCGATCGTTATTGACGGGATCCAGAATGACGATGCGCCGACGCGAACGAGAGATTTTCGATAGGCAGATGATCGACAGCATCATCGCCCGATGCAAGGTCTGCCACCTGGGCCTCATCGTCGACGGCCGCCCCTACGTCGTGCCGATCTGCTTCGGCTACGACGGCAGTGCCGTGTTTCTTCACATGGCCGCCGAAGGCAAGAAGACGGCGGGCTTGACCCACGGTGCCGAGGTCTGCATCGAGTTCGACATCCCCGGCGAGGTGGCCCAGTCGCCGAAGGCGTGCAGTTGGACGATGTCCTACGAAAGCGTCATCGCCTACGGCCCGGTCGAAGTCCTCGAATCGCTCGAAGACAAACGGGCAGCCCTCAACGAGATCATGAAGCCGTACGGCGGCGGCGAGACGGATTGGTCCTTCCCAGAAAACGTGGTGAAGAGCACGCGCGTGCTGAGAATCCCCCTGAGTGAGATCACGGCCAAGGCAGGCCCGCGCCCACAGGCGGCCGTGAAACACGATCAATCCCTGTAGAGTTTGCCGCCCGTGCAACGATGTGGCCGAGCCGCCCCGTTCGACGCATCGCACAAGCCCAGGAGTTTTGGTTGATGCCGGATGAACCGCCTCCGCCGCTAGCCATCCCCGTCGAGCCCGCTCCCCTTCTCGAGAACCAACTCCAGAGCGAGCACGACGGCGAGGGCATCTACTGCCCTCTGTGCAACTACAACCTCACCGGCGTCATGGCCGGGCGCTGCCCCGAGTGCGGCGCGTTGTTCGATCG
>CAYYPB010000099.1:0-8277 GCA_964473405.1 uncultured Planctomycetaceae bacterium | reverse complement strand
GCTCGTACGTCCGCGCGGGCTGAAGCCCGCGGCTCGTCCCTTGGATGGCGACCTATCGCTGTCATACTAGCGAGGGCCACTTGGCATGAACGCGAGAGAGCTTGAACGTTGGTTCGGTCGAGGAGGCGTTCACGACAACAATGCAGGCCAGCCCGTTGCGTTTGCGAAAGAGGCGCAAGTCTCGGCGGAGGCGATCGATGACGTCTCTCGCAGTCGCCGCATCCCGCGCGCCGGCCCGCGTCGCCAGCCCCGCAATCTTCCGGCCGCTGCGCAGAACCGTGCCGGTTCGGATGTTCTTCTGATACGCCGCCAGGTCGGGTGCAACGCTGCGGAGCAACGCCTCGTCGAAAAGCCCGCTGTCGCGGCGAAGCGACTCGGCCGAATCGACCGCGCGACGACGGCTAATCTCGTGGCCTCCCAGCACGATGCGACCGATCCGGCACAGGTCCAGATCGCTCACCGGGGGCAGATCCGTCACAAGACCGATGCCGGCCACACGGCGACGGCGAATCGCCGCCACGCCCACCGCCACGGTGGTCGCCACGTTCCCGGCGGCGCCGATCAGCCAGAGTCCGAGTCTTGAAGAGAAGAGGCCAAGCGAGCGGATTCCGTAGGGAGCCGAGAGCCTTCGGCCCTTCCCCGTGGCTCGCGGACGAGGGGAAGAACGGACCTCATGGAATTGCGCGACCAGGGACTCGAACCCCGAACCCGCTGGTTAAGAGCCAGCTGCTCTGCCAATTGAGCTAGTCGCGCGACCGCCCGAAGACGGACAACTCGCGTAATCTACGTCCCCGCCGCCGGCGCGTCAAGCGACCGGCTCGCTACAATGTTGGTCGTCAGGGCGATCGCATTCTCGCTTTGGTGCCCTATCGCGGGGACTGCCTCCGCCCATGGGTTCATCCCTCAGCCCCCGGCTCTGCCGGGGGGCAGCGCGGTCGACGGAACTGCGGACGATTTTCCCCCGCGAAGCCGGGGGCTGAGGGAAATGTCAAGCAACCTCCACTCCGAGGAACCGACGTTGACAAGAACCGGCTACTACTGGGACGAACGCTCCCTCGGGCATGACACCGGGGAGTCGCACGTCGAATGCATCGCTCGCGCCGAACGACTGCGGCCCGATCGCATGTCGGCCAAGGCACCGGGGCTTCTCCCGCTGCCGGTCGAGGAGAAGGACGCGATCCGTTGGCTGTGCCGCGTCCACGATCGCAGCCACCTCGATTTCGTGAGGGGTGCCTGCGCGCAAGGCGGCGGGCTGCTCGGGGACACCGATACGATCGCCAGCGGTGGGAGCTATGCCGCCGCCCTGGCCTCGATCAATGCCGGCCTCTCTGCCGCCGACGCGATCATGTCGGGCCAGATCGACAACGCCTTCTCCGCGCTGCGCCCGCCGGGCCACCACGCCCTGCCCGACCGCATCATGGGGTACTGCCTCTTCAACAACGTGGCGATCCTGGCGAGGTACCTCCTCGAAGCCCACGGCCTCGGCAGGGTCGCCATCGTGGATTTCGACGTCCATCATGGAAACGGCACGCAGGACATCTTCTGGCGCGACCCCGACGTCCTGTTCATCTCGCTCCACCAATCGCCGCTCTATCCGGACTCCGGCTTCACGGACGAGCGCGGCGAAGGGCCGGGCGAGGGCATGACGCTCAACGTGCCCATCGCGCCGGGAACGTCGGAGCAAGACTACCTTGCGACGCTCGACACCCGCGTTCTCCCGACACTGCGTGCATTCGCTCCAGAGTTTCTGCTCGTGTCAGCCGGCTTCGACGCGCACCGCGACGATCCGCTGGGAGAGTTGAACCTGACCGAAGAAGGCTATGCCGCGATCACGCGCAGCCTGCGACAGATCGCGGACGAACATTGCGACGGTCGCCTCATCAGCCTCCTCGAAGGCGGCTACGATCTCGATGCGCTGGCGTGCAGTGTTGCGGCCCATGTGAAGTGCTTGATGCAATAGCGATGTGTGGAGATGGCGTGTGGCGTTCGTGCGTTCAGCGAAGGTGCTTCCCCGTTCGATAGCTTCGGAAAGACGCCTGTGGGCTATTTCGCTCGGCGAACGCGTTGCCCGTATAGTCGCGGTAATACTCCACGAACACGGTCTCCTCGACACTCTCGACCGCCCCGAATGTCGCCGGCCAAGGACGCCGTCCGATGGCCGTCGCGACGATAGGCGTGGGCGTCTTGGCAAACAGCAGCGCGGACGAGCCCAATACCACCGGGCCGTAATCCCGCGCACAGCCTGCGGCCAGCAGAACCCCTGTTGTTAACAATAGACCGACCACTCGGCACGGCGATACCGACATGCTTCTTCCCCCTCAGTGCGCTTCATTGGATCATAGGCGACTGCGAGATCACAACGAACGGGGGTCGCGTGAGAGGGATGAAACGCCCCAATAATCGGACGCAGCGTCGAGAAGCCGATCAGAGCCCAGAGCGTAAGCGACGGGCTTTGTGATCGCGCCACAACCCAACCTCGCGCTGACGCTTGGGGCTCTGATGGGTTTCTCCGATGGCGCTACGACGTGGATACAGACCGGCGGAGCAGTCGAATCAGCCGCCTCCGGCGACATCCTGAGTGCAGGGTTCGTCGCCGGTTTCCAGACGTTTGGCAATCTCAGACCGAACCATCGGCGCCTCGATGCCGAGCTTGGCCAACGCGGCACTGGCAACACTGCCCACCTCGCGGGCGAGCGCGATCAGAAGATGCTCGGCGCAGACGGTCTTGCTCTCGAGTTGCCGCGCCTCCTCGATGGCGGCCGCCATGACGCCGCGAAAATGCGGGGTTCCCGGCAGGCGCCCAAAGACCCAGGTATCCTCGAGACTGGCCAGGACGAGTGCGTCAACGACGGCCTTAGCCTTGGGAAGTGTGATGTCGCGGTCCCTCAGGATGGCAACCCCCATGCCCGTGCCCTCCTGAAGAATAGCCAACAAGAGGTGTTCGGTCCCGACGTAATCCTGCTCATACGCGCGAGCAATGGTCTGCGATAGCTTGATGACCTTGTCCATCCGCGGCGAGAGCGTTTCGTACATGGAACCTCACTTCTTCCCTGGCAACCCGTCAACCCCCGTGCGGTTCGGCGGCAGCATGAGGAGCCGGCTGCGTGGCCGTCGTCTTGGCGACCGGCTGCTCGAATGCGTCGCTGGGACGCTTGAAGAAGTTATAGCCGAGGCTCAACAGCGCCACAACAACGGTGAACGCCAGGGTGATCCTGAGAATCTTCAGGCGGTTGGCAATCTCGCGATCGCGCCATTCTGCCAGTCGCTGGTCGATCTCGTTGAGCTTGTCGTCGATACGCTGCTCGATCTCGTCCAGCTTGACCTTGATGTACTCGTCGGCCGCACCACGAAGCCGATTGGCCAGGCCCCCGACGATTCCTCGATCTTCGATATCGCGCTTCAATGACGCCGACGGGTCGTCCACCGCGTCCGAGCCGCCGGCAAACTGAGTTCCACCCTCAGGTGGGCCGGGTTCGTCGCCCGCAGCAGTCCCGTCGTCCACGATCTTCGCCAACCACGAGCCGATGAGCGACCGCCGCTTGCGATGCAATCGCTTCCAGAAACCGTCGGCCTTGTGGAGTCGCTCGATGATGGCCTCGGTGTTGTCGGATTCGCTCGCTTTCAGATCGCGCAACCTAGCCAGGGTCCGCAGGCCTCGACGCGAAAGTCCCTCGTAGGCCGTCTTGTCGATCTGGGCGATTTCGCTCGCCAGCGTTTCTCTGCTCGCCCCGTCACGGACGGGTCGCCTGGCCCACTTGACGACATCGAGCAAGGCATCCCGGTCCAACTCGTCGAGCAATCGCCGACGACGGGAGACACGTTGCACCAACTCCGCGCGGCCGACTTTGTCTTCCAGTTCAAGCCCCAACGTCTTGCCCAGCGCGAACAAGTCGTCGCGCGAGAGCGCCTCGACCGAGACGGCCTTCGACGACGGTCCGTTGTCGGGGGTAGAGTCCGGTGTCATGACACCCTGGCGGCGCGGTCAAACCGTCTTCGCGAGGCCCCGCCGCGTACGATCAGAGTGTACATACCGACACTTGCCGTACAGCGTCCGCGCGAGCTGGGCCGTCGTGACGACCTCACATCGCGCCCGCTCGCCGAGCAAGTGCCGCATGCGCTCGCTCACCGCGTCGGCAACCGCACGCACGACCTCCGGCGGCGATGCAACGCGAACCTCCAGTGCCCCGCGGTCGTCTTGCGAGACCTGGAAAGACCCATTGTCCAGGACTTCGCCGAGGGTTTCAACCACCCTTGCGGGCTCCACCCAATGACCTGAGGTCGCTTCGAGAAAATCGGCCGCCCGCCCGAGGACGGGGGGCATGACCGGCAGGCCCAGTTCGCAGGAGCAGTCGGCCGCGCCTGCCCGAACGATGTCGCCCGTGCAGTATCGCACGAGCGGCATGGCCAGACTCTCCAGCCCCGTCACGACGACCTCGCCCAACTCGCCTTGGGCTGCCGGGCGGCCGTCTCGGATGATCTCGACGACGGCGGATTCGCTTGAGACGTGCCAGCTCCCCCGCTCGCAGGCATAGCCCAACGCGCCGGCCTCCTGAAGACCGTAGTTCTGAACGACCTTGGTGCCCAGCGACTGCTCGATGAGGCGTCGCTGCCACGCGAAGGTGACCTCGCCCGTGAGGAAAACGCAGTCCAGCGCCGCCCGATCGAGCCGACATCCGACGCGCAAACCGTCGCGAACGAGCTGTGCCAAGGCAGCCGGATAGGCGGTGACGCGCGACGGATTGAAGCCGCCCCAGGCTCTCCAAACCCACGGAACGCGATGACCCGACGCAGCCAAACTGTCTATTTGCGACTCGGCGAATAGCGCGTCGCGCCGATCTCGAACCCACTGCTTGAAATGACCCGCGACGTTGACCGGCGGATCGTACGGCCAGAAATGCAGCTCCCGATCCCCGACATCGAAGCCGTGCCACGCATGACCTCGCAGACGATTGGCCTTGTCCCATGCTTGGCGATTGCGATCCCAGTAGTACGGCACGGGCACATCGGTCGTGCCGCGCGTGCAGTCGGGCATCTTCTTGCCCCGCATCGCATGCCAACTCATGCGGCGAGCGTGCATGCGAAGATCATCTCGGTCGATCAACGGCAACGATCGCAGATCCTCGAAACGCCGAACATCCCCGGCTATTGGGAGAGCCTGATCGCGATAGTAAGGACAGTACGCCGAGGCATGGTTCAATAGCCGGCGTAGCTTCGCCAGTTGCAGCGAGCGGAGTCGTTCGGCGGACCAGAACTGCGACTCGGCCAATGATGCCGCGATGCCGAACGTCCGGCGGCTCAACAGGGCCTCATGGATGCGCATCCAGTGGCGAATGCGGGCCGGCCGCGAACGACGCAGGGCTCGCCGCTGAGGCGAGGATTCCATGCACACCGGCATTTGCCAGGAGAGAGAGGCCATGAGGATGCATCGGCACCACCGGGCAGTTCAGACGAATCCGCACAAGGCCGCCGATGGCATCGGCGCTCCGCAGCGATCAAACCGCCCCCCGCAGCCAATACTCCACCCAAGCGGCCCCCTCATAGACCAGCACCGGCAGCCACCGAACGCGCTGGCTGAAGTTCAAGCCGTCCGGAGGCCGAAAACGCCGTTCCCAGCGTGGCTCCCGCATGATGAGCCGCCGATAGCCGGCCTTCTCAAAGCAAGCTCGGCTGCGGGCGGCGTGCAGGTAGCTCGTCACGATGATGCAGACGTCACGCTCGCGGTCGATCCCGGCCGCACGGCTCACCGCATCGGGATGATCACGCGTCGTCCAGGACTGATCGTCCACGATGACCCGTTCGGGCGGTGCCCCCCACTCGATCGCCAGATCTCGCATCATGCCGGCGGCGGGGCCGTGATTGCTCACCACCAACCGATCGGCGTACCCTTCCTCCAGCAGCCGAGCGGCCTCGAGAATGCGCTGAGGATCTCCACCCAGGCAGATGATGTAGTCGGCCGGCCGAAGCTCGCCCTGAACGTCCATGGCATCAAACCACCAACCAGCCCATGGCGTGATGACGAAGAGCAGGTGAAGTCCCATGGCAGCCGCCAGCACGCGTGCCGCCCATCGCATGATGCGTCTTCTGAGATTCCGTTCGGCACCCAGAGCCTGACCTGCGTCGGCCGATTCGCTCTTAGGACAGCCGGTCTCCTTGGTCGTCATGCCAGACACTCCTGTGGGGTCCCAGCAGAAGCCACGTTGGCGACAACCGCCTCCTACCATCGGACCCGCCACCCTCGCGGCGGCCTCGATCAATTCCGCGGCAAAACCTGGCCGGAGCCGATCCCCACAACTGTTGCGGGGGCCCCTGACGGACGATAACGTCAGGGCGTGCGTGCGCACCGGGAGGGTTCCGCCCGTGGGGAACTTCTGCGCCTCCCGAGCGTAGCACCTGCGGAACGCTGATACGAGGTTGATAGGCGATGGCCGGCACCGAGACAGAACCACAACTCAGCGAATCGGCCGCCATCGAACGTCTATGGTACGTCCCACCGGTCCGCCAGAGCGACCGAGGCTGGCTAGTCTACACGCTGAATTTCGTCCTGGCCACGCTGCAAGGCCGAATCACCGAACCCTACCGAACCAAGCGAACAGCCGGTTGGCTCCTCATCGGAACCATCGTACGAGCGTTCATGGCCCTGGCCCAACTGATCATCATGGGGCTCGCCTGGACGCCGCTGATCTCGTCACTCCTCGAGACGGTCGCCCGGGTCTACAGCCGAAACGCCACGGGCTTCTTCCTCAGAGCATGCTACTGGAAGGCGAGGCTGAAGCACCTCGGGCAAGACACGATCATCGATCAATACGTGGACATCTGGGGTGCCGACGCCGTCAGCATCGGTTCCCATTGCCACATCGACACGAACGTCAGGCTGGCCGCCGGCGAGCGTCGCCACGGGCAGCACGGCTCGATCGAAGTCGCGGACTTCGTCCACCTCGGCCCCGGCGTTCATGTCGCCGGGCGAGGCGGCGTCTACATCGGCAGTTGCGTCGGCGTCATGGCCAACGCTCACATCTACAGCGCCACGGGCGTCGTCGAGCACCCCGACGATCCCGGTCGCCTCATGACCATGTCCCACATGGCCCCGCCCGAGCAACAGCACGCCATCGAATCGCCGATCCGAATCGACGACCACGCACTCATCGGCATGATGGCCCGAATCATGCCCGGCGTACACGTCGGACGCGGCGCGATCGTCCACGGCCTCACGGAACTGACCAGCAACGTGCCGCCCTTCGCCAATATCGGGGCCATCCCGCGCGGCCGGCAGATCGGCTGGCGCAAACCGCGGCGGCCCAGCCCTATCCTTCGGCCGGCCGAAACGAGCACCGACGGCGTCGACAGCGACCCGCTCACGGGGGCCCGCATCCGGGAGGTGAACGATCCCGCTGACTGGGGTGCCATAGAAGGGGTCACGGCCCTTCACCTCGACGCCTTCGTCGGCGGCGTCACGACCCAACTCGGAGTCGACTTCGTCAGCGGCTACTACATGGCGATGATCGAGGACGACGATTGCTCACTCTGGATAGCCGAGTTAAACGGTCGCGTCGTCGGCTTCCTCGGATGCACGATCGATCGTCACCGTTTCGAATCGGTCAATCGATCCGGAACGACGCGATTGCTTGCCGTCTGGCGGTTCTGCACGCTACGTCTGGGCCCGGTCGCCATTCTGAGAGCCCTGAAGAAACACCGGCTGTCACGCAACTTTGCGGACAACGCGGAGTTGCTGTCGATCGTGGTGGACCCTAGCGCCCGAAGACTGGGATTGGGGAAGCGCTTCCTCTCCGCCTGGATGAAGAAACTTCGGGATAACGCCGTGCCTTCATTCCTCGTCTTCACCGACAACCCAGAAGGGATTCAGTTCTACGAGAAGTATGGCGGCGAGTGCCTGTTCAAGTTCAACATGCGATCGCTCTGGTCCGCTTGCTACAGATTCCGTGCCGAACAGGAATCGGCACAACCCGAACAGGAGGGGGCGGCGTAGGGCCAGGCGCGGCCACGACGCCCGATGAGCGACTCCGATGAACGACGAGAAACCTCACAGCAGCGATCTCGACCTCGCCAGCGCCGTCGCGCTGATCGAGGAGACCCACGCGTTTCCGACGCTCCTAAGCGTGTCTCGAGCCACGCGGGCGCTGCCCACTCTGCGCAAAACACTCGCGCGCGTGCCTTTGCGGCTCGGTGTACTTCCCTCCTTCACCTTCGAGCCGATAGCCACGAGCCTCGAACCTCAGGCACTCAGAGCCGCGCTCCGAGCGACTATATCTCTCCCGCCAG
>CAYYPB010000098.1:0-8310 GCA_964473405.1 uncultured Planctomycetaceae bacterium | reverse complement strand
GCTTGCTGATGCATCGGTCGTAGCCGCTATTGACGCTCTCGTCCCAGGCGCCGGGAGTCGTGGGGTAGTCCGTGCTCTGGGTGACGCCGCCGATATAGCCGCTGCCGTCGGCCGGGTCCGCGGCGATGGCCCAGGGCCACAACCCGCTCATTCTCGCGCTCGCGCGCGAGGGACACGCGGGCGTCGTGTGATTCGCTATGCGCCTCGACCAATGACAGCAGGGAACTGTCGAAGTGCACGCCCGTCACGACCGTGCCATCGAGGTCCGCTCGGAAACGCCCCTCCGCGTCGCGGGCCGAGCCGGTGAATAGCCAGGGCGTTGGCTTCATGGGTTCGTCGCGGGCGACATCGCGCATCCATTCGCAGGCCGACCGTTCGACCGTCTCGCCGTCCTCCTCATATCGCACGAAAACGTCGACCGGGTCTCCCGAGGCGAGCGTGGTCTTCTTCGTTTCCCAGTCATAGGACAAGGGCCTGCCCGGCACGAGGCCGATGAGCCCCAAGGCTTGATAGATGTGCAGCGGCCTGGCCGCCAGCATGAGGATCGTCTCGTGTTCCTTCGGGGCGGCGGCCTTGCTGTAGGCGAAGAGCTCGAGCTGACCCTCGCGGAGGATGACCTTGCCGGCGACCTCGACATGGGGTGTGGAATAGTCAATGTGGATGCCGGGCTGAAAGTCGACGACACGCGGCTGGAGGCGAACGGGGGGGGGCGGCTGCGCAGGTGCTGACGTCGGCTCTGACTTGACGGATCGCGGTGCCGAGCAGGCTGACCATGCCGTGAGGCAAAACAATGGCGTCAAGGCCCATCGCCAGCGAGTTCGCATCATGCGGAGCCTCCTCAGCCTTCTGCACCGCGCGGGCTGAAGCCCGCGGCTCGTTCAAGACTCGCAGGCCGCTTGCTAGCTCGTCGTCGTGCAGGCTCGCCAATGGCGGAGCCAGACGAGGATGAACCACAGGCCACCGACGCCGTAGCCCGCGCTGGCGTAGATCCACTGATTGTCCGTCCAGCGGGTGGCGAGGCTTTCGATCGCCAAGCCCGTGCCGATGGCGTAGAAGAGCATGAAGACGATCAGGAAGCTGGCGAAGTAGTAGCGATCGACGTTTCGATGCGCGTGGTTGCTTTCGAGCCAGTTCTCCCAAGTGACCAGGCCGTCCGCTTTGGGTTCGACGTGTTCCTTGAGATACCGGCCGGCCCGCACGATCGCATTCTGCTCGGTCAGGAAGGCCAGCATCAGCACCAGAAGGATGAACGGCAGGGCGGCACTGGAGTACGCTTCACCGTACATGCTCGCGGCGAAGGCGGCGGAGGGCACGAAGATCGACACGAGGACGAGCAAGACAAACACGCGTGTCTTGCTGGCGCGGATCTCCTCGCGAAGGGTCAGGTACTGTTGCTTCAGGAATTCGTCGGTAGACATGGTCCACTCCTTGCGACGTCGAGTCCGGTGAGTGAAATGACAAATTGCTACGCTGGGCATCGTAACGGCATCGGTGCGCCTTCGCAATTGCGGTCCGCACCGATATCCGTGGGCTTTCGCAAGGGACTCTGGCCGGGCGTCGGCCGATTTCGTACAATTCCTCACTCGAAAGCGACGCGGTTGTCTCGCGGCCAAAGGAGTGTGGAATCCAACGAATGCCCAAGGCCGCCCCCAGTGATCTCGATTTGGTTCGCCGCTGCATCGCGTCTGGGGCCGTCCGTCCGCACCGGCGGGACTATCGAATCCCGGCGCTGTGGAATTGCTGGGGCTTCGAGGATGTCACGTCGACGGCTCGCGGCGAGATCAGTGTTTCGCCGTACGCTTTCATCGCCGATTGTATCGATCGGGTGATCCTTCCGGCCCGGGGTCGGCGACGTCTCGCCCGGCGGAGTCTCTCGAAGGCCCGGGGCGTTCAACGGCTCGACGGGGGCAAGGTGCGGGACGCCGGCGTTCGGCGGCGAGGCGGTGACTGGATTCGTCCGGCCACGATGTACGGCACGCTCATCCGAACCTCGACTGCCTGGGACCACAACGGCGACGGTCGGCTGGAAAGAGGGCCCGCCACGGAGACGGGCACGTTTCTTAAGTCCATTCTGCTGCTTCCGCTGCTGGCGAGAATGGGCATCGATGCGATCTACATGCTGCCGGTTTCCAAGATCAGCCGCGCCTTCAGCAAGGGCGAGATCGGTTGTCCGTATTCCGCGAAGAACTTCCTTGAGATCGAGCCCGATCTTCACGATCATCTTCTCGGCGACATTGGACGTGGCACTCTCGATGTCGAGACGCAGTTCGCCGCGTTCGTCGAAGCCGCTCATGCGATGGGTATTCGCGTGATGATCGACCTGCTGCCGCGGTCGGCCTCGCGCGACAGCGACTTGATACTCGATCATCCGGACTGGTTCTACTGGATCGACGTGCGAGCGGCTCGACGCTACGGCCCACCGCACGTTACGGGTCATCCAGGCGGCATTCCGACCGCGTTGGAGCTTGGAGGTATTCTTCGTCAGGATGCGATCCGCAAGCATCTGTCGCGGTTTCGTCATGCGCCGAATGTCGCTCGCCAACGCGACTGGCAACGGTTCGTGGCCCGCTGCAAGGCGAATCCGCCTGCTGATCTACTGCGGGAGATCGGCCGTGCGTTCGGCGTCATCACGCCGCCGGGCTTCTCCGATTGCATGAATGATCCCCAGTCGCCGTGGTCCGACGTGACGTTTCTGCGGCTCTATCTGGACCATCCGATTGCATCGCGGCGATTCTTGGACGACCCCGATGCCCAGCCACCGTACGTCTTCACCGATACGATCAAGTCGAGCCGGTTCCCCGGTCGCCGGCCCAACCTGCCGCTGTGGCGCAAGCTCGCGGGGATCATCCCGTTCTACCAACGGTTCGGCATCGACGGCGCTCGCGTGGATATGGGCCATGCCTTGCCAGCGGATTTGCAGAAGATGATCGTCGAGAAGCCGCGGCGCGTCGATGCCGACTTCTGCCTGATCGCCGAGGAGCTGGGACACGAGAATGCCTCCAAGGCTCGTCGCGATGGCTACAACGCCCTGATCGGCCCGTCGTGGCATCTGGAGCCGCGACACGCTCGCGGTGAACTGCACCGATTCGTCCATGAGATCTTGCCGCACACGCCGATTCCGATGTATGCCGCAGCCGAGACACCGGACACGCCCCGCGCCGTCATGCGGCCCGGCGGCAGGGCCTTTGCTCGGTTGACGGCGGTCTTGAACGGGTTCCTGCCTTCGGCGATTCCGTTCATCCACAGTGGCCTGGAGTTGTACGAGCGGCAGCCGCTCAACCACGGCCTCGATGCCCTGGTGGGCGGGCCGGCACCCCTGACGAAGACGGCCGCCTTTTTCGGAAAGCTGGGGTTCTTCGACCGGACGATTCTGCATTGGCAAAACGCCGGAGCAAGGTCGATGATCGACCTACTGGCTGGCGTGGCCGAGGTTCGCCGGCGGTTCGTCGCGGAGCTGGCCGTGCCACGCAACTGCTTCATGCCCAAGGTTGTTGCCGGTATTCGGACGACGATCGCGGTGGGGTGGCGCGTCGATGGCGGCAAGTCGGCGTTGATCGTTGTGGCGAACATGGATTTCAAGAATGCCCGACGGCGTACGCTGCAGGGTCTGCCCGCGAGGGTCCGCCGTCGAACGCAGGGCGAACGATTGCTGTCCACGCACAGGACCTCAGAGCCGCCAATCCTGAAGAATGGGAAGCTTCGCCTGGAGCTTGCGCCCGGTGAGGTTCAGATCGTGCTGTTGTGATGGGGTTTCAACGAACGACGAGGTGTTCGGAGCCCGAAGGGCGATTGACAATAGCCACGGGCGCAAGCCCGTGGACAGCGTCGGTCCACCGCATGGAGCCCCCGCAGGGGGTGAATGCAACCCACGGCGAGTTGACAGCCCTCAATCGCCCCGTGCGAGGGCTCTCTTGCCGGTCGCGTCAACGGACGAACCTTGAATCATCCGTATGAACCCCAAATCCTCAGAAAAAGCGGCCCTGGCGATAGCGCCAGAGGGGGTGATTTCGCCGAAAACGGGGTTTCTGCGAGAGAGTCAACCTTGCTGACGTGATAGGCGGGCAGACAGGGAATGCCAGGGGGCCAGCCCGCCGGCTCTTCAAGCGGCTCTCTCAGTTGTTAGAGGCGTCGAGTTCGTCTTCGATGGCGGCGACGAATGCCCCACGTTCCGATCGAACGGGTGCCGCGGGGGCCTGACGATCGCTTTCCAACCGTTTGCGAGGTTGCTCACTTCGGACGATCTCCCCGAATCGACCGCCGTTGTACATGTTTTCGGGGTCCTGCCGATTCGCCAGGTACTTGTCGAAGAAATGCACGGTGTGTCGGGCGTACTGCTCCGGGGCGATTTCGACGCACTGGTTGTGTTTGGCCTTGGGGACGATCCACAGGTATCGCGGCTGGGCACTGAGAGCATAGAGCTTGCGCGACGTTTCGACGGGAATGTAACTGTCCCGCTCTCCGTGAATGAAGAGGATCGGCCGCGGGACCATGCGCGTCAGGGCTTTGCGCGCGGAGGGGTAGACGCACTTGTACTTGATGCGACAAGTGACAAACAGGCACCAGCGCAAGAACCGCCAGAACTCCGGCGGGTGGTTCTCATAGACGAAGCGCACCTTGGCGAAGATCTTGGCCCATCGCTTCATGAAATGCTCGAGCGTCAGGTCGGACGAGAAAGCGCCGTCCGTGACAATGGCCTTGACCGAGGAGCAGCTTTCGGCGGTGAGGATGGCTGCGCTGCCGCCGCGCGAGATGCCGAACAAGCCGATCTCGATCGGTCGACCCCGTTGTTCGAGCCATTGCTCGGCGTAGGCGATGGCGCCCGTCATGTCGGCGACTTCGCGGTCGCTGGCCCACTGACGGGGCGTGTGGCCCTCTTCGCTGGCCGACTCGCCGTGGCCGCGGAAGTCGAACGCGAAGACGTCGTAGCCCGCCTCGACGAGCGAGCGGCAGTACCGTGCGCAGCTCAGCCGGTCGCTCTTGAATTCGGGGGCGAAGATGACCAGGCCGCGCGAGGTCTCGGCGGCACCCTTGGCCATCGTGCCGTGGATGTGGACGCCATCGGCTGCGTAGAAGTCCACCTCTTCGCCGGCGAGTGGGATGAAGCCGAACTGAGATCGGAAGAGGGGCGGTTCGCTGTCCTGGAGGATGTTGAGGACGATGCGGACGTACTTGGCGACGACGAGCGCAGGCACGACGATCAATACGAGCAAGGTGGCGAGGATCGAGGTCAGGGCCCAGTTGTGGTAGACAACTTGCCAGATGCTGTCGCCGAGGATCATTGTTGCGAGAGGGTCCGGTCCGCCCAAGGTTCTGGTCTCCTGCCGAAAGAGCCCAGCATAGCGGCGCGACCGTCGCTGGGCCAGCGGAATCCGCGCGTTGCGCGGGGCATCTGATCCGAGCCCCCCCGGCGCGCCGAGACGAGCGAGCGGGCGAGTGCACGTTCACGCCTCGTCTTGCGGGTTGACGAGGTATCCGCGTCTTTGTGGCACCGGCGTCCCGCCGGTGGAACCACAGGCGAGACGCCTGTGCCGCAGGACAGGCTGAACCCGCAGAACCAGGTGTGATCGCTCACTAGTGGCGCATGTGCTTCTGAGAGGTTCGACGCGGGGATCGGAAGCTTCCCCATCGCTGCTGAAAAACCCGCGCTGGCGGCCGATCGGGCGGCTTCGTGGCCTCAAACGCCCGCCTGTCGGCGGCACGGGGCTTGCATGTGAAGTTCGGGAGAAGATATCCGTGCCGACGGCGTGGGCAGCACGCGTGCCGGACCTCCTCGCGGATAGCTGATGGCTGCTTGGTGGCCATTGAGCGGTACTATGGCGTAACCCGGTCTCGCCGTCGAGCAACTTGCTTCGACCTCCGAGATCATGGCGGCGACCCGGGTTGCCCATTGCCGTTTCGAGCATTTCAGGTTTGGGGGTGGCGCGGCGTTCAGCTGCGGCCAAACCGTGACACAGGCGTCCCGCCTGTGGTTCCACCGGCACGGGTGCCGGTCCCGCGGGTTGTCTCGCGGGGCGCGTTGCAGTGGGAGGCCCCATGTCGCTCGCCACATTTGGCTGTGATAGTCTGCGGCGACCTGGGCCCTTCGAGGCCGAGCGGGTCGGCTGCGGTTGCGTTGTTCGTCCGGTCGAGGGGTCGGACGACTTGGGAGAGTAGATAGATGAGCGAACTATTACTCGGCGACGAAGCGGTCGGGCTGGCCGCGATCCACGCCGGCATCGCCGGCGCATTCTCATATCCGGGAACGCCGGCGACCGAGATCATGGAGTTCATTCAGCGGCGAACCCGCGATGATGGGGTCCTGTCCGCGCGATGGTCGGCCAACGAGAAGGTCGCCTACGAAGAGGCCCTCGGCATGTCCTTTGTGGGCAAACGAGCGTTGGTGGCGATGAAGCATGTCGGGCTCAATGTCGCGGCCGATCCTTTCATGAGTTCCGCTTTGACCGGTGCGCGCGGCGGGCTGGTGCTCGTCGTGGCGGACGATCCGGGGATGCACTCGTCGCAGAACGAGCAGGACTCTCGCTACTACGGCGATTTCGCGTCCGTGCCGATGTTCGAGCCGTCGAATCAGCAGGAAGCCTACGACGCGACGCGCGAGGCGTTCGAGCTTTCCGAGCGATATGGCTTGCCGGTGTTGCTCCGGCTCGTAACACGTCTGGCGCATAGCCGCGCTCGCGTCGATTCGAGCGCGCCACAAGAAAGGACGACTGTAGCTTCCCCGTGCGATCCTCGGGCCTGGACGCTGCTGCCTGCCAACGCTCGGCATCGGTATCGACGCCTGCTGGACGAGCAGCCTCGGTTGCGCGAGTACGCCGAGCATTCGCCGTTCAACACGATCGACCTTTGCGGTCCCAAGGGGATCATCGCGAGCGGGGTCGCCCACAACTACGTTCTCGAAGTACTCGGAACCGAGACGAACTACTCGCTGATGAAGGTGTCTTCCTACCCCGCTCCGACGAAGATGATCCGAGAGATGATCGATCATTGCGATGACATCCTCGTTGTCGAGGACGGCTTTCCCTATCTCGAAACGCAGATCAACGGCGCCCTGGGCTTGCCAGGCATGACAATCCGGGGAAAACGCAGTGGCGCGCTGCCGATGGACGGTGAAATGACGCCGGAGAGGGTCCGAACTGCACTCGGGCTGCCTTCGCCGGAAGGGGCTCAGACGCCCTGGCAGTTGCCGAATCGGCCGCCGCGTCTCTGCGACGGGTGCCCGCATTGTGATACGTTCGGCGCCCTGCTAGAGGCCGTCGAGGAATACGAGTCGCCCAAACTGCTGAGCGACATCGGCTGCTATACGCTGGGCGCGCTGCCGCCTTACAACGCCGTGCAGAGTTGCGTAGACATGGGAGCTTCGATCCCGATGGCCCACGGCGCGGCCCAGGGCGGGGCTTACCCGGTCGTTTGCACGATCGGCGATTCGACGTTCATCCACTCGGGCATGACGGGACTCATCGGCGCCGCCAAGAGCGATGCCGACATGACGGTGATCATTTTGGATAACGCCACGGTCGGCATGACCGGCGGTCAGGAAATCTTCGCCACAGGTGGCGATCTCGTTCGATTGGTCGGGGCGCTGGGAGTGAGTGAGGAGCACATCATCTCCATCGAGCCGACGCCCAATCGTCGCGCCGTCAATACCGACGTGCTGCGGCGTGAGATCCGGCATCGCGGCTTGTCGGTCATCATCGCCACGCGGCCCTGCATTCAAACGGCGAGAACCAAGCCGCGCAAGGCCGAGGTCAAGGACCAACCTGCGGCAACGACGGCGTAGATATGACACAGGTATGCCGCCATCCAAGGAACGAGCCGCGGGCTTCAGCCCGCGTGGACGTAAGGCGCAGAGTAGCTGTCATCACATGGCGAGACCGCGTCCCGGCGCGCCGGGAAAGCCCGCGGCTCGTCCAGAAGGTACGGATATGGAACTAAACATCATTCTCGCGGGCGTCGGCGGTCAGGGCATCTTGACGACGGCTAAGGCGATCTCGATTGCGGCGTTGCGGCGGGGCCTGGACGTCAAGCAGGCCGAGGTACACGGCATGTCGCAGCGCGGCGGGGCTGTCCAGTCTCATCTGCGCATCGCGGATCAGCCCATCCATAGCGATGTCATTCCCGAAGGCTGCGCCCACATGATCCTCGCGGCCGAACCGATGGAGGCCATCCGCTACATCCACTATCTCAACAAGAACGGCATCGTCGTGGCCAACAGCGTACCGGTTGTAAACATGGCCAACTACGGTTCGGTCGAGGATGTGCCGGAGCGGGTGTGGGCGACTCCGAGGCTCATTCTGCGGGCGCGCGAGTCGGTGG
>CAYYPB010000097.1:0-8385 GCA_964473405.1 uncultured Planctomycetaceae bacterium | reverse complement strand
GACCACGCCCATGGCGGCGAAGCACGCCGCGAGCGACCGCCCCTATTGCTTCTCTATGGTGCGTTGAATGTCGCCCCAGGTTGTCGGCTTGCCGAGCCGCTCGTGGTAGAGGCGCCTGAGCGCGCGCCAAAGCTGGTCCTCGCCGATCTTCTGCGAGAGCATCGAGAAGACGAACGCGCCCTTGTAGTAGCCGATGCCGGAGCCGGGGCCGTCCTTGCGACCGAACTGTCCCAGCGGCTTGTCCTTGTCCGGCTTGACGCGACTGAGGCTGTAGCATTGATCGCGTCGCCACTTTCGGGCCTTGTCGGCGTGGCCATCCAGGACGTGATGCATGTAGTTGGTGCAGTAGCTCGTCAGGCATTCGCACCAGTTGCCGTCGAGATTCGACGTGAAGACGCCGTTACCCCACCAATTATGCAGCGTCTCGTGGTCGAGATAGCCGGGCTTGAGCCCCATTTCGCCCATGCCGATGACCTGCGAGGCCAGCGCGGTATAGCCGGGGAATGCGAAGCCCGAACTGAAGAAGTTCTCGACCACGGTAAACTCGACATAAGGGTAGTTTCCCAGAAGCGGTTGGTAGAGCCGCATGTAGGATTCGGTGGCATCGAGCAAGCCCTTGGCGAATTTGGCGTGCTTCTTGGCGACGTGGACGCTGAGCAGAACGTGATCCACTTGCCGCTGATGGATTTCGTGGAACCCGCCAACGAGACACATGCCTTGGATCGGAAAAGGCGTACTCCAAGTGGTCGTCGCGCCGCGCGGCTTGTCGAACTTGGCCGCTTGGCGGTTGCCGCACGCCACGAGGACAAGCCCTGGAACATTCGTGACTGTCACCTCGTAGTTCGCCAGCGGATACTCTCGCTCGGGCATGGCCTCGTCGTCGTAGTCCGGCAAACCGGGATACCAGTCACCGTCCTCCGCGAGATAAACGCCCTCCTCGCCAACGTGCGCGCTCATGGAGAAGTTGTGGATCTCGCCGGGCTTCTCGCCCGCGGCGACATCCTGAAACAACTGCCCCCCGTACTTGATGGTCAAGTGAACGGGACCGGCCGTCGTCAGGGCCAGTTCATAAACCGCGGGTGGAGCGGGCGCATCGCCTTCGGAAGGACAACCATCCGCCGGCGCGGAGGTCGGCGTCTTGTCGTCGTCGACCGTCGTCTCCTCGGCTTTGGACTCCTCCGGCTCATCTACGCGATGGAACGCGACCGGCTTGCCGCCGCTCGTGATCGAATCGATCCCGAGATCAGAGTGCAACTGCAGCCGCAGCCGCTCGCGGGGAACCTTGGGGGCCGCAATCGCCACGACCTCCAGGACAGCCGTGGCCTCGATGCGGTGCAGCTTGGGGTCGAGTGCAATGTCCAACTTGTAGTCGGTTATGGCATAGGGAGACGGCGGACGAAGAGTACGCTGCGCGGCAGCACCCTGCGAAGCGACTCCCGTCGGGCCCTGCTGACAACCGAGCAAGCCGCAAGCAACCGGCAAGCAGAAAACGACCCGCGTCAACGTCTTGGACATAGTCTCTCCGCGATGCGAGCCACACGACCGGGCGTGGCGGTCATTCTTCGTCCGAATCGGACTGAGCCGCCAGGGCCTGCCGAAGCGATGCCAGTTCATTCTCGAGTTTCTTGATCTGCTTGTGCATGTTGGGAAGACGCTCCACCATCGAAAAAGATCGCAGCGCATCTTTGATCGGGATCGCCGGCAGCCCTGCCACGCGCGTATCCGCAGGCACGTCCTTCATCACGCCGGCCATGGCCCCGATCTCTGCGTGATCCCCGATCGTCAGATGACCGGCGACGCCTACCTTCCCCGCCATCGTCACATGGTGCCCGACCGTAACCGAGCCGGCGATGCCGACCTGGGCAACGAACATGCAGCTCTCCCCGATCTTGGCACCGTGGCCGATCGCGATCAGGTTGCTGAACTTCGTGCCGTCGGCGATGGTCGTGCGTCCCAACGTGGCGCGGTCGATCGTGCAGTTGGCGCCAATCTCGACGTCATTGCCGATTTCCACGATGCCGATCTGGGGAATCTTGCGCCACCCCCCCCCCACCGGGGCGTAGCCCAGACCGTCCTCGCCGATCACCGTCCCCGCATGGAGCGTAACCCGGTCCCCCAGGACACTGCCAGGATAGAGCACGACGTTGGGTTGGAGCAGGCAATCGTCACCGAGGCGACAGTTCTCGGCTATGTGGACGCCGGGATAAATGACGACGTTCCGGCCAATCTCTACCCCCGCCTCGATCGTAACGCCGGGATGGACGTTCGCGTTTTCGCCGAGGTCGGCGCTTGGATCGATGATGGCCCTGGCATCGATGCCCACCTTGCGGTGCGTTCGATGTCCGTGAATGCGAACCATGACGGCCGTGACGGCGGCATACGGATCGGCCGCTCGCAAGACCACCATGCCGTCTGGCACGCGCTGGTCGTTCGAGACGATCACGGCCCCGGCGGAGGTTGTCTCCAGCGCGGACTCGTACTTGGGGTTGGCGAGAAAGCTGATCTCTCGAGGCCCGGCATCTTCTAGCGTCGCCACGCCAACGACGGTCTTCTCCGCGTCGCCGTCGACGGTGCTGGGCATGCCGACCGTGCCGAGAAACTCTGCCAATGCGGCGAGGACATGAGCCATGATGGTGTTGCTCTCCCGAGGCACTCGCGCGAGCTTCACCCGCCGCTCCTGGCAGTGCCGACCGCATAGTATGCAGCCTCTAGGGTCGCTGTCAATCCTCGCAAGGTCTGTGCTGAACGCGGGTTATGTCGATCCAATCGCACGCGACATCGCCACGCGACCGGCGTGCCGCGTTGCTCGCTCGCACTGCCACACTACAATGCCCCTCAAGACGACGGCTAGTGAACGATCACGCTTGGCTCTGCGGGCTCAACGTATGCTGTGGCACAGGCGTCCCGCCTGTGGTTCCACCGGCGGGACGCCGGTGCCACTGAATCATGGAATCAACAACCCGCAGATTCAAGCGGGGCGATGCACCAGGGACACCCAGGATCTGAGGACAGCGCCATGGCGCTCGTGCGAATTGTGGTGGTGGAAGACGACGACGCGATTCGCGAAGGCGTCTGCGCGGCCTTGCGCGGAGCCGGCTATGATCCCATCGAAGCGGCCGATGGCGAGGCCGGTCTGGCTGCGGCCCGACGCCCCGGCGTGGGCCTCGTGCTCCTGGACTTGATGCTCCCCAAAATGGACGGCACGGACGTCCTGCAGGCGCTTCGACGGACGCACGCTTCCTTGCCCGTCATCATTCTGACGGCCCGAGGCTCGGAGGACGAGCGCGTGGCCGGCCTGGCCTCCGGGGCCGACGACTATGTCGTCAAGCCCTTCTCCGCGAAGGAGCTCATGGCCCGCGTCGAGGCAGTCCTGCGACGAAGTCCCGAGCGGCCGGCGGCGGTGGATCGCCTGTCGGTCGACGGCGTGACGGTCGATCTGGCCAGACGGGAGATCGTGCCGGCCACCGAGGGCAAGCCTGTCTCGCTGTCGGAGACCGAGTGCGACATCTTGATCCATCTGGCGGCCAATGCCGGCCGCGCAATCTCCCGCGACGAGTTGCTGACCCGACTCTGGGGGCTCAGCGGCGCGAACATCGAGACGCGAACGGTGGACATGCACATCGCGCGGTTGCGAGCCAAGCTCGCGACGGCAAGCGGCGTGGCGTCGGCGGACTACATCGTGACGGTCCGCGGCAAGGGCTACATGCTGGGGCCCGACGTGCGCCTTCCCGATGGCCCCAGGTCCGATGTCTCGGATGGATAGTGCCGCATGGTTTTGCACACAACGACACGCCGGAACACGATCGTCGCTCTGGTCTTCATCTGGGCACTCGTCTGCGGCGGCCTCGGCTGGGCCACATGGTCGGCCATCGAGTTGGAGCGCCACGCCTCCATCCACGAAGCTGAAGTTGCCTTTAACCGCGTCCGCAACGAAGCGCTGGCGAACGCCGACGCACTGGTCACCTCGGCCATCGCCGTCGAACGCAGTCGCCCCTATCAGCACTTCCTCCGCGAGTATTGGGCCATCCAGGCATCCGACCCGCGAGGACTCTCCGAAATCAACGGGCCCGTCATGCTCCCGTCGCCCATACAGGAGTTAGCCGAACCCGGTTTTGCCCTCCTACATTTCCTCGGGAGTCTGGCCGTCGGTTTCTCGTCGCCACAGGTCGCGACGAATGACGAGTTCACGTTACCGGCCAGCGCTCTGGTCGCCGAAGATCGGCCGATCCACGCCAAGCCGCCGAACTGGCTCGCGGCGCTGAGCGCCCGGCACGATTTGTCCAGCCTGCTGAATGTCCTGGAGACGGCACAGGGAGCGGAACTGGAACGGCGTCTGGCGGTCGGCGATGAAAACGCGGCCGTAAGCCCCAGCGACCGACCTGGTGAGAGGCGCGAACGGCGAAGCCGCACGATCTCCGATTTCATCCAGCGAGTCCAACGCATCAGTGAGGTGCAGCGCGCCTACTTCCCCGCCGAGCGCTGCGAGCCCGAGTGGGTCGTTCGCTGGAACCTTCAGGGCATCGAGCCTCCGAATGAGGCCGATCCCGGCGGCGCGGAGTGTGTTCTCGTTTCGGGCCCGCCGATGCTGCCCGTCTGGCTCGACCTCACGATGGACGGGCACCGGCAACTCGCGCTCGTGAGATCAGTGAGTACCGAGCACTTTGAGTCCTGTGCGCTATTGGGCGTCGTACTCGATTGGCCGCGGCTGCGCGGCGTGCTGGAGGAGGAAGTCCGCCATCTCCTGCCCGGTGCGAAGATCGAGCCCGTGGAGATCGGTGCCCCGCTCGACGCCGATCGCCTGAGAACCATCCCGGCCCGCGTCGCATGCGAAGCCCGACCGACGATGAGCGGAGCCGGCCTGTCGACCGGCATGACCTGGGGCCTCAGCGTGACGTGGGTTGCGACATTGCTGGCTCTGGCGGCCCTCAGCTATGGCACGATGCGCCAAGTGACCATGGCCGAGCGTCGCATGCGGTTCGCCACGGCCGTGACGCACGAATTGCGCACGCCGCTGACGTCGTTTCAGCTCTATAGTGACCTTCTCGCCGATGTGGATGCGAACGACGCGGAGACCCGCGACAAGTACGTTCAGACGCTGCGCAAAGAGTCCAAACGCCTGGCGAAGCTCGTCGAGAATGTGTTCACCTACTCCAAGGTCGGCGATGCCAAGCCCGTCCTGCATCCCAGCATCGTTCGCCCGGCCGAGATCCTCGATACGATCGTGGCAGAATCGACCGCGCAGTGTTCCGCCGCAGGCAAACAGCTCATCGTCGACGACCGATGCAGCCCCGGCACCCGCATCGAGACCGATCCCGAGTTCGTCGCGCAGGTTCTGACCAATCTCGTGGAGAACGCCTGCAAGTACAGCGCCGAAGCCGACGACGCGCGCATCTGGCTTTCCGCCTCTCCCGGTCCGGCCGGTGGCGTCACCTTCGAGGTCGAGGACGCCGGTGACGGCGTGGCCCAACAAGACCGCCGAGCCATCTTCGAGCCCTTCCGCCGAATCGAGGCGACCCAACGAAGCGCTCCGCCGGGAATGGGCCTCGGCCTGGCGCTCTCCCGCTATTGGGCGTACTGCCTCGGCGGCCACCTCGTCCTCCTTCGAAACACGCACACTGATGGCCGTTTTTCCCGCTTCGCTTTGAGCCTGCCGCAAGGCCCGTAGGTTCCGCTTCACCGGCGACCGCCCCCCCGCCGATACTACTCCCAGCACTAGAACCGGCGATATCCGCCGCGCTGAGTCCTTCGCTCGGGGACCGTCCGATGCGTGCGCCGCAGGACCAGACCATCTGTCCATTTCTTCCAAGGAAGCGACGAACACTGTGCCCAACGATTCACACGCCAATCATTGCCGGATGGTTTCGACGAGTGCCTCGGCGACTACACAAGCTGCCGTCACTACCACCAGCTATCCGTCATCGAGCGCCATGAAGAGCCCGGCACTGCCGTCGAGGGCGCGGCCTGACGCGCAGTCGCCGATCCTCGCTCACACGGCCGCCACCATGTCGGGCGCGGCCGCGCCGCCACAGGCGGCCCATCTCGACTGGCCTCGACTGACGACGAGATTCTTCGACTACCTCATCTCCGAGTGCGGACTCGCCGAGAACACCATCGACGCCTATCGCCGAGACCTCGTGGGCTTCATCGATATCCTCATCGACCGCGACATCTGCACGCCGCCGACCGTGACGCCCGACCTCGTGCGATCATTCCTCGTCGCTTTGTCCGACCGCAGGCTGGCACTGACCTCGATCGCAAGGCATCTCGTCTCCGTCCGAATGTTCCTGCGATACCTGCATCTGACCGACGTACTCCCGGAGGACGTCGGCTCGCATCTGGATCGACCCAAGACCGGACGGCGGTTGCCCGACACCCTGCGTCCCACGCAGATCGACGATCTGCTCGCCGCCCCCACGCCGGGCGAGCCGTTCTTCACCCGAGACAGAGCCATCCTCGAAGTACTCTATGCCACGGGCATGCGCGTCTCCGAACTCGCCTCCCTGAGGCTCGGCGATCTGAATCTCGATGTCGGCTACCTGAGGTGCTTCGGCAAAGGCGGAAGGGAACGGATCATCCCGGTCGGAAGCCGGGCGATCGAAGCCGTGCGCGTCTATCTGCGCGGTCTCCGCGCGACGCTCACGGACAAGGCCGGCCGAAACGAACCGCTGTTCATATCCCGAACGGGCAGGCCGCTGGATCGCACGAACGTCTGGCGACTGGTCAATCGCTACGCCGCCGCGGCCGGCATCACGGGCCCCATCGGCCCACACACGTTGCGACATTGCTTCGCGACGCATCTACTCGAGGGCGGCGCCGATCTTCGAATCGTTCAGGAATTGCTGGGGCACGTCAGCGTGGCGACGACGCAGATCTACACGCACGTCAACTCGGCGCGCCTCAAGGCGATCCACGCCAAGTGTCATCCGCACCAGTGAGAGCGACCGCCCCTACCAGGCGATGCTCCGACCCCCATCGACGTTCAGCACCGATCCCGTCACATAGCTCGCATGAGAAGCCATGAAACATACGGCCACCGCGATTTCCTCGGCCGACCCCAACCGCATGGCGGGAACGCGCCGCGTGATGGCCTTGATGGCCGCCCGGTCGGCACCCTCCGGAGCGAGCGCGGCCCCGGGCGCGATGCCGTTGACGCGAACATCCGGTGCCATCGCCTTGGCCAGCGCGAGCGTCAGATTCGACAGGCCGGCCTTGGCGACGCTATAGGCCAGATGCTCGGGACCTGGCCTCTCCGCGCTGATATCCAGCAAGTTGACGATCTGGCCGCCACGGGCGCGAAGGTGAGGATAGGCCGCACGGGACACAATCATCGGTGCGGTCAGATTGACGGCGAGCGTCGCGTTCCAGGTGTCCAGCCGAAAGTCTTCCAGCCTCATGGCCTCGAACTCCGACGCGTTGTTGATGAGGATGTTCAGCCCGCCCAGCGCCTCGACGGTCCGGCCGGCCAGCGCAGCCGCCGCCTTGCCATCGGACAGGTCGGCCGTCAGCACCACCGTGCGGCGGCCCCGCTCTCGGACCAGCCCCGCCGTCACCTCGGCCTCTTCCGGAGAGGTGTGGCAATGGATGGCCACATCGCAGCCGTCTTCGGCCAGGCACACCGCGATAGCCCGGCCAATCCGCTTGGCCGCACCGGTCACGAGTGCGATTCTGGGTTCTTCCGCCACAAATGACTCCTCTGCCCAACGCTAGGGACCGCACCTGCCTGCCCCCGACAAGCGTGATAGAAAGCCCCGTTCATACGTCTAGGGAGCGGTCGCGTCAAGCCTACCGGCTGCCGCCTGAAACGCTCCAGGGCGATCACCAAGGGCCCACTCTCCGCACGAATCGCGTCTCCGGCCGGAGGCACCGTCCACCACGAACCACTCGACCGAAGGCCGGCAGGCTCGACGACATGCGGCCAAGGGGGACGCTGACCCCGTTCTTTCGTCTGCTCGGGGCGGCGGGATGGGGGGGCGAGGCCGGGTGGTGGAGGCGTGGCCGGTTGTCCACGGCGGCGCCGCAGCAGCAAAGCTGTTCAGGACGGTCACTCCCTTCATCGCGGCACGCATCGTTGCGGGCGATATCAGCCATCCATCGAATCGGCCTTCATGCGCCGACATGGCCCGTGCCGGTCGGTAGGCGAAAGAACTACAACCCGAAACGAACGCTATGCGGACTGTCAGCCTAGTGCATCGCCACACACCAAGCTGCGGGTTGACGGGGCTCCAACGTTTCTGTGGCACCGGCGTCCCGCCGGTGGAACCACAGGCGGGACGCCTGTGCCACAAGCTCATCGCACGATGAACCCGTAGAAGCAACTGTGGCGCTGCACGAGTGCAGCGTCACGCGTAGTGTTGCGGGTTACGCGGTTCCCGCGGGCGATCCGAA
>CAYYPB010000096.1:0-8433 GCA_964473405.1 uncultured Planctomycetaceae bacterium | reverse complement strand
CGACGCTTCTAGACCGACTCAGACGCGCTCGAGATGACCGCGAAGTTGCGTTTCGCCGTCGTCGAGCTCTGGCCCGACGGCTATGCAAATGCACGAGGTCCGGACGAGATAGACGCCGCCCTGGCTCGATTGGAGGACGCGATCCCCATCGCCATCGGCTGCGGTCTCGAAGTCCACGGGGGCCACGGCCTGACCTATCGCAACGTGGGGCCGGTCGCGAGCCTTCGGGGGTTTACCGAGTTCAACATCGGCCATAGCATCATTTCCCGGGCTGTCTTCGTCGGGCTGCGGCAGGCCGTGCGAGAAATGAACGAACTCTTGCTGCGGCACGGACCCAAGGAGTAGGGCATGTTCCGAGGATGCTACGTCGCGCTGGTGACGCCCTTCAAGGATGGATCGATCGACACGCCGGCACTGGAGGCCCTCGTGGGCCATGCGATCGCCGGTGGGGCGACGGGGTTGGTTCCCTGCGGCACGACCGGCGAGGCGCCGACCCTCACCAGCGAGGAGCAGACGCACGTTATCTCGACCGTCGTGGCCATCGCTCATAAGCGGGCACTCGTCGTAGCCGGAACGGGCACGAACTCGACGTCAGGCTCCGTCACCGCGTCGCAGGCGGCCGTCAAGGCCGGGGCCGACGGCGTCATGCTCGTCGCGCCCTACTACAACAAGCCGAACCAGCAGGGCCTCTATCTGCATTTCAGTGAGGTCGCCACGCAGGTCGCCGCTCCGATCATTCTCTACAACATTCCCGGCCGATCCGGCGTCGAGATATCGGTGGAGACGATCGCGCGGTTGCGCGAGGATCATCCGAACATCGTTGCGGTCAAACATGCCACGGGCTCGGTCGATGGGGCGAGCCGGTTGGTCGCCGCCAGCGATATCGCCTTGCTCAGCGGTGACGACACGCTCACGCTCCCGCTCATGAGCGTTGGGGCCGTCGGCGTCATTAGCGTCTTGGGCAACCTCCTGCCCCACGAGATGAGTTCCCTCGTTGCCGCCGCTCTGGATGGAGACATGAAGACGGCCGGCCGTTGGCATCGCAGGCTCTTTCCCACGGCTCGGGCGCTGCTGACGCTGGACACCAATCCGATTCCTATCAAGACCGCCCTGGCCATCAACGGTTTGGTCTCCGAAGAGTTCCGCCTGCCGATGTGTCCGATGAGTCCCGAGAAGCGGGCGATCCTAGAGGCGACTCTGTCGCAGGCTACCGAGGGCCTTGCCGCCAAGCCTTGCGGAGAATCGAGGCAGACCGCGTGACGGATTCCGGCACGATGACGACGAATGCCCCACAGGCGACGACCACTGCCCCCGGTATCGGGGATGAGTTCGTCCAACGCCTGCGATTCCTGGCGGCGATGATCGTCGCTGGAGCGGTGTTCTGGCGGTTCGGCTGGTGGGTCGCACGGCCGGTGGATCCCGTCAGTGCCGTGACGCTGCTGACGCTCAACCAAAGCGTCACGGCTATGGCCAAACTCCTGGGTCTAGCCGTCGTCGTCAGCGGCCTCGCGGTCGCGATCTGCGGCGCCGGCTCGGCGGAGAGGGGGCCGTTGGCCGTGGCCGTGGGGCTGGCGTGTCTCGCCTTCCGCGGCGGTCGGATGGATACGCTCGTGCTACAGCGACTCAGCGAGCAGCCTGCGGCCGAGCCCGGCGCGGCCGTGGCGATGGTCTATCCCGTGTGGGGTTTCATCGCCGAGACTTGGCTGTGGCTCGCGCTCATTGGCATGGGGTTCGTCGTTGGCCGCTGGGTCGAAGGCTGGTTTTCCGCCGAGCGGACCTCACGCACCGGCGATGCGGGCTCTGTCGATCACGGTGCGGACATTCGCCAAGGGGGCGGCACGGTGGCCATCGCCTTCGTCGTCGCGTTGGTGACGATCTTGTACACTGCGGGGGCCCCCGAGACGCCGCTGCTCAAAGGCCAGCTCTACTTCTCCTTGATTGCCGCCTTTCTCGTCGGTTCGATCATCGCGCAGTGGTTCTTCCAGACGACGGCCAAGGTCTGGTCTTTGGCCGTGATCGCCCTCGTCGCGATGGTCGCTTACATCGGGTGGCAGCCGGAGATCGACGCCGCCCGACAAGCCGGGTTGTACCTCGCGCTCGCTCCGCCGGCACGACCGCTACCGATCGAGTACGCCGCGCTCGGCGGCATCGGCGTCTTGATGTCGTCGGATATCCTCGCCATGATCTGCGTCATGTTCGGGCTAAGCCCCAGCGAGCGGTCCGCGTCGTAGCCCGCAAGCGTCCGACCGAAACGCCTGGAAACCAAGAACAACGCAACGACCCGCTCGACGCGTCCGAACTGGCTTGCCGTTTGGCGTTCTCCAGATCGCTCAACGCCTCGGCGTCGACACCGGCCTGTCGGCCTCCGATCGCGGCACCTCTGGAAAGAGCGTCTTGAGCGCAGCGGTGAGGCTCCTAAGCGGCTGGGGTTTGATCGTCGGTTTGCCCAGAGTCCCCGTGACGTGCACTTCCATGATCTCTCGCGAAGCCCCTTCGAGAATCTCCGTCAGCAAGGGCACGCGCACACGCACGGGGCTGCCGGCCAGGAGCTTCACGTCGAGCGCCTGCGTCCGCATGTCCATTGCGCCGCCGCCGACAAGCGACAGGGCCCTTCCCTGAAGGTCGATTCTCTGGAATGTCAACGTGTCTCCGGCGAGATAGAACTTGACGTGACCGTCGTGGAAAACGTTTTCGTCAGGCGTCAAATTGAGGACTTGGAAGATGGCGAAGAGAACCGGCAGCTTCCAGACTTGGGCGTGGCTGAGGACCGCTTCGCCCGTCCCTTCGCGGCGTCGATGTCGCCCGGCCCGCCGCCGCAGGACGAGATTGCCCGATATCGTACCCTGGGCACGGTCGGCTTGATCGTCGTCGGGGGGGGGCTCACCGTGAATGTCGAGGTATCGGGCAAGTTGAAGGTCGCGCACGGTGATTGAGGCCCGAAAGGGCACACTCGGGGAGCCGGCGGTCCTATCGATGATTGCTGAGCCCGTCGCTTCACCGCCATACAGCTTCGCCGAGGCGCCCTCCACGCGGAGTGCCCTTGTCTTGCGATCGATGGTGAGGCTCGTGCGCAGATTCTTTATGTGCCAGCCCGCGGCGACGACGCGCTTCAGCCGTACGCCGGTCGTCAGTTCCAGCTCACCCGAAGCGCTGACCGCACCGCTGGCGAGCAGCTTGCCGAAGCAGTGCTGCACGTCGAATCCCAGATCGGCGACCACATCGTCGAGGGTCATCTCACCGTCGAACCACCACTGCGTTTTCCCTTCGGCGTTGGTCTCGAATCGCAGCGCGTCCAGGCGGATCGCGAACCGGCCCTTCGGTTTCAACGGCGTCAGAAAGTCGCGGAGCAAAGGAGGCAGGGCGTCGAGCAACGTGGCATCGAACGCCATCTCGTCGGCCGTGATGCTCAGCGCTCCTCGACGCCTAGGCGCTGCGAGGTCGATCACGCCCGAGACGGCGACCGTCGCCTCGCCGACGGTTCCCTGGAGTGAGATGATCTCGACGCGTTGATCCGTCACGATCACCTTGCCGGAAACCGACGTGAGCTTCAGCGGCAGATCGCGGAATCGAAGTCCCGCGTCGATCAGATCGATCTCGGCTCGATGGCGAGGATGCACGCGCCCGTCATCCGACGTGACATGCGCTGCGATGCGAACGCGCACGTGGCCGGTCGGCTCGAACGTGTCCCAGACGTCTCGCAGAGACGGGGGCAGGGCCGCACGCAGATCCGGCAGTAGGGCGACGCGATTTGCGTCGAACAGCATGTCCGCTGCGAAGCCGCCGTCGGTCCGGCGGACGTTGCCGCGAGCCTCGATGTTGCTATCGCCGTGTGTGCCCTGGACCTGAATGATCGAAAGCGAGTCCGGGCGGATGCTGATGCGGCCGTGGACGTTGTCGATGGCATAGGGAAACGCCTCATGGCGGATGCCGGCTTCATAGACGCGCGCGTTGACATCCCAAACGAGGCCCTGCTCGCCGTCCTTGCGTCCCAGCGTTCCGGCCAAGTCGACGAAGCCTCGTGGCTGGAACTGCGCCACCGCACCGCGGCCCTCGGCCGGCAAGGCGGCTGCGAGCGACTCATCCAAGCGTACGCCGTCGGCCTTGACGCGCAGCTCGAAAGGCGGACTCTCGGAGCCATCGAGCCGGACCTGTCCGCCGAAACGAACCGACGCCTCGCCGTAGTTGCCAGTCAGGTCTGTCAATCGCAGCTCGTCGCCAAGGATATCTACATGGCCGTTGATGTTCTCCAACGGCTGTGCGCCTGGCGTTAGTTGGGCCTGCACGCCGGACAACTCGGCGGAAACGGACACGTCCCAGTCTGGTTTTGGCTCGCTGTATGGGCCGCCGGGTCGATGGAGACCGACGCGAATCAGGGCCTCGCCTCGAGGGCGAAACCGTGCCAGCACCGATTGATACCGCTGGGGCAACGCCTGGAACAGGTCCGGCGCCAGCGGAACCGACTCGCCGCCCAGGTCCAACTTGACGTCCGCATAGCCGTCCGCGCGACGGATATCACCGTCGACTAAGATCGTGGCGGTGCCGTGTCGCCCGCGAATGCCCTTGAGTTTCACGTGGTTCTCGCGGAATTGGACGGAGCCCACCAGATCGTCCACCGGATAGCGGAAGCCCTCGAACATCGCCTGGACGCCGCACGCGAGAACATCGCCGGTGACGTGAAGCGTGCCTTGCCGGCCTGCGGGCCTCGCCAGGTGCAGCGCGACGTCGAACGGGCCGTGCGGGTCGTAGTCCACGAGAAATCTGCGCAGATCGGCCGGGAGGTCCGGGTTGGCCAGCAGGCTTTCTCGCACCAACCCTTCGGGCGTGGGGACGGCCTTGCCGCTGAAGTGCAGATCGACGCCGACCGCTTGCAGGCCGGCATCGACATCCGTGAAGCTGCCCGTGACAGCGCAGTCCGCGCCGTCGAGTTTCCCTTCGATGTCAAGATCGACGCGGCCTGCCTGGAGGTCGACACTCCCGCGAAGATCGGTCATGTGCAGGGCGTGCGCATCGTCGAAGACCGCTCCGATGGCCGAACGGACGCTGTCGTCCTCCGTCTCGTCGGCGGGGCGATGCGCGGCCAGCAGTCCGATGGGGAGCCGACAGTGGACGCGCCGGAGTTTGATCTGCACGCGCCTGTCTTCGTCGGCCGCGCGGTCGTACAGCAGCTCGCGCAGTTGCACCTCCCCTTGCAGGGCGATCTTATCGAACAATGCCTGTGCGTAAGCGGGCAGTTGCAGGCGGATCGTCTTCGCCAAGACGAACGGCGCGTTGGCGACCCTACGCCGGGCCGGGTCGAATAGGACCTGGTTCCGCTCGTAGGGTGGCGACCTACGCCGAACGTCAATCGCGTAGGCCGAAGCGTTGTGCGGGTCGGGTCGAGCGTCGGCGTCGAGTTCCTCTTCTCGCGTCGTGACCACGCCTTGGGCATCCACGCTGACGACGACGGCCGTGGCCTTGCGCAGCTTGATCGTGGGGCGCGCGTGCGAGCTTGGCGGCTTACGCCGCGCGTCGGGATCCCAGAGCAGTTGCCAAGTTCGTAGGCCTTTCTGGGTATTCTGCGTCAGCGTGATGGTCGGCTCCACGGCGACCACACGCTCGACATGGAGGCGGCCGAGCAGTAGGTGCCAGGGGTTGTGGATCAACTCAACGGAGGCAGCCCAGAAGATGCGTCGCAGCTTGGGCCCCTTGGCCGCGGCACCGAGTCGCTCGTCGAACGGGACGATCACATGGACATCGTGCAGCGTGATGCCGCCGAACATGTGGAACGCGGCGCGGCCGACCGTGACCTCGACATCGCCCAGCGTCGCTTCCTCAATGAACGCAACGGCGCGGCGTCGGATCGCCTCATCGCGCGTCGAGTAGCTGTAGAGCGCGAAGCCGAGCGTCAGGAACACGAGCAGCGTCGTTCCTGCCCGCTGTCGGGCCAGGGAGATGGGATGACGGACGAGCGGTCGTCGGGACGAAGGTCGCCATCCCAGAAGCCGCGCACCCAGCCAGCGGTCGGACTCGCCTCTTAGCACGGCAGATCACCTTGTCGTTGGGCCTGTCGTGCCGACCACAGTTGGCGCATGGCCACGGCGGCGGCGACGAATAACATCGACATCACGGGAACGCGATAGCGAATCGAACCCACGAAGACCATATGAACCAGCGTAGAGTAGAGTACCGGCGCGAGCAACAGGCCCACGACCCAGAGCCGCCGACGCAGGAGCCAGAAGCCGGCGATCGCCAGCGCGAACTCCGGAGCGACCGTCAGCCAGCAGAGAACCGTGCGAAGCGCCGAGCCGTGGTCCGCCGAGTTGATCGTGATGGACCACGTCCGTCTGAGCTTGATCCACGCGAGCTGAAGGACGCGGGCCGGATGATCCTTTGCCCAACTCGTCGCCTCGCGCAGGCACTGGCGATCTCGCTGCACCTCATCGGCATCGGCCGGGAAGGTTGGATAGACGATGCGATCCATCCCCGGGGCGCCGTCAGCCCACGGTGCCAGTGCCTCCATCATGCTCGCCCCGGCACCGGTGCGGACCGGCACGAATTGGCCGAAGAGTCCGGCGTTCCGAACGATTGTCGGGCAGAGTACGACCGCGTAGCTCAGCAGGAAGCAGCCGATGATGCCGAACCGCCAACGACGCGTGATGGGCGACGGGTGTGTCGTCGCGGCACCTGCGAGATGCCAAATAACGGGGAGCAGCGCAATCGGTAACAACAACGCACTACTGCGTGTGACCGTCCCCAGGCCGAGAAAGACGCCGGCCAACGCCGCGCGTCTGAGCACGCTACCGCGACCGGCAATCGCCGCACCATCGCGCGGCGGCACGACCAGGACGCACAGGGCGGCCAGTAGGAGTACCGTGTAGCACGTTTCGGTCAATACCAACGCGTTGAAGAAGATGCTGATCGGGTCGGCGGCCAGGATGCCCGCCGCGATGAGGCCGGCGGCATCGTCACGCAGGAGACGCCGCCCAAGCACGGCCAGAAGCCAAACGCTCACGACGCCCAAGATTGCGTTGATGAGTCGCCCGAAGCGCATCAATGCGGCGTCCTGTTCGATACCGAGTGCAATGCCCGTCGAGAGCAGCAGCGGATAGACCGGGTCGGTCCCGGATCGCACGTCCGCCGAATCGATGGGCCCATGCCCGGCGGCGATGTTTCGGGCGACGCGGAGGTACCGATGCGAGTCGGGAAAGTCGAACGAGCCCGGTCGGAACTCGGCCAGAACCAGCACGCCCACGCGAAGGGCTACGGCCGTGAGGATGATTCTGATGAGCCATCGGCGGTAGCGGTTGGGCGACATGCTGGACCGACCCTACTCACTGAAGGCCGAAGGGGCAATCTGTGACGACGGCGGGGCGGTGTTTCCCGCGAAACGCAGCCGATCGCCGCGCCGCTCGACCCACGCTCCGCCCGCAAGCTCGATGCGGCTCGGCTGAGTCTCGGCCGTGGCGAGGGTCGCCATTGGCTCTCTCCGCTCGAAGCCGCTGCGCTTCCGCGCGACGCCGAGGCGAGCCAGCGAGGCGACGACCACTTCGGTTTGCAGCCCCTTCGGTAGAGCCGCCAGGGAGGATGCGGAAAGCAGCATCTCGTCCACCGGTGAATCGAGGCTGATGCGCTCCAACGCCTCCGTCGCCAGTTGCCGCAGGGTCCTACTGGATCGATCGGCCTGCTCGGCCAGACGCACCAGAGCCGGCACGATCTCCGGATTGATGTGTTTGACGATGCTCGGCAGCAGATCGTGTCGGATGCGATTGCGCGTGGCGGCACTGGCATCCTCGTTCGTGGCATCGTCCATCCAGGCGAGCTTCTTCTGCGTGAGGTAGCCGCGGAGATCGTCGCGGCGCATAGCCAGCAAGGGGCGAACGATCTCGACATCGCTGCCCTCGCGAATGGGTCGCCGCCGTGGAATGCCCGCCAGCCCCGCCATGCCCGTGCCGCGCAGGATGCGATGCAAGACCGTTTCGGCCTGATCCTCGGCATGGTGAGCCACGGCGACGGTCTGCAACCTTTGTTGCGTCGCGACAGTTTCGAGGAACTCATACCTCGCGTTGCGGCCGGCCTCTTCGACGGACGTGCCGGTGGTTCGAGCGAGATCGCGGACGTCTCTCGCATCGATGGAGAAGGGCCATTCGAGGTCGGTAGCCGTGCGAGAGACGAACTCGGCGGTTTGGCGGGAATCGCTGCGCAGCCCGTGATCCAGATGCGCGACGTGCAATCGCCAGCCGCAGCCTCGCAACGTGTTGACGTTGTGCAACCCGTGTAGCAGTGCCATCGAGTCGGCCCCGCCGGAAACGGCGATGACCGCACCGGCGGACGGTAGCAGATCGGAGCCCAGATCGAACAGCAGCTTGTGGAAGTGCCGTGTGTCCATGGCGTTCGTGTGCCTTCACGCCTCGTCTTGCGGGTTGGCGAGGCCCCAGCTTCTCTGTGGCACCGGCG
>CAYYPB010000095.1:0-8455 GCA_964473405.1 uncultured Planctomycetaceae bacterium | reverse complement strand
TAGCGACAAAGTGCGCGTGGGCGACTGGGCTTACGCGATGGGAAATCCCTTCTTTTCCTCGAACCGGCCGCAAACCATCAGCTTGATCGGTTCCTCCGCTTCCGGGGTGCGGGCCATGAATTCATACTGGTCCAGCGAGACACCGATATTGTGAACCCGCACCTTTTCCGGGGGGCAGCCCAGTTCCACCAGCCGCCGGCCCATGGCCGGGCCCTCGGCCAGCATCAGGGCCCCCTCTTGGAACAGTTTGTGGTAGCGCTCCACCCAGAGCGGATCCCGGGGAAACACGTAGGCATCGGCACCATAGAAACTGGTGACCAGGGGGATGCCGGCCCGCCTGGCATAACTGAGAAACTGCCAGCCCCGGGGACCAAAGTGGGCGTGGATCACGCCTGGTTTGTCGCGCCACAGCCAGTAACGGAAAGCCGGGTGGTTGCCGAAGAGCTTGAACCAGGCACGGTTGAAAAAGAGCGCGTTGGGGCCCAGGTCGTCGTAGAGACAGCGCACTCTCTCCAGGGGGAAAAGCTCCCTGTTTTCGCCGTGGAGGGCGTAGAAGGCGGTGCGCACCCCCCGCAGGCCGGACACCTGGCTGTGGATCCAGTTCTCGGTGAGCGGCAGGGAGCGCAGGGCGAAGTGGAACAACGTGAAGGGTTGCGCCCGGGGCCGGGCGGTGCGCGTCGGGTCGGCCGATGAGCACCCACCGCTGCCTGCCCCTCGGTTTCTTTCAGCGGTGCCTCTTAGACGGCACCGATCTCTCGCTATGTGGGCCAAGCCGGTCGCCGCCGCCGCCGTGATCGGCATGGCGTTCTGGTTGGGCTCGCTCCGAGCACGGCCGAACACCGACTCACTCTCAGTTCCCCTGGTCAACAACGACGTCACGCCGACTCCGCTTGCTGCAGAGGACCCCCACGGCGGCTTCTGGTCACTCACCGAATTGAGACGTCGAAGCTCGACGCATCGCGAACACCGGCTCCCAAACATCCAATGGCCCGGCCCGGTCAGCAGACCGCGCCTCGGAGATCGATCATGACAAGCAAACACCTCATCTCTCTCGCACTCATTTCCACGCTGCTCGTAGGTTGCCTGCCCACGAAACGCATCGTCTGGTCGCCCGACGGCCAGACCGCCGCAGTCGTGACGGGCAACGGGCTCTGCATGATCGACGGCGAGGGCGCCGTTCTGCCGCCTCGGTTCGACGGGACTGTCGCCGCCTGCACCTGGACGCCGGACGGGGCGAAGCTCGTCCTATTCCACGCCACCGAAGCCAAGACCTGGAAGGACATCGCGTCGATCCTGCCGCCGGAGCGGATCGCGCACCTCGAAGCGAGTGCCCGCCAGACTCGAAAGCGCGTCCTTGCCCATGACGGAAAGTGGGACGACTTCGATTTGGATCCCGGCGACCGGTTCACCGGCGGGACGGAGATGGCCATCGTCCTGCTTATGCGCGACCGTTTCAACGACGGTTTGCCCAAGAAACTCGGCGACAAGTGGACCGAACTCTCCAAGATGGAAACCAAGCTGTGGCACGCACGGATATTCCAGCCGAGCAAGGATCGATTGACCGGCGGAACGACGCTCTTCAGTTCGCTCGATGAAATGCGCCGGCCGGTCGCCTCGCCCGATGGGAGGCATCTCGCGTTTCTCATGCCCGAGGCCAGTCGCGGCGGCGACGAGCCCGCTCTGCACGTCGTCCCGATCGGCGGCGGTGCGCCGCGTATCGTCGCATCGGGCGTCGCGCTGGGCTACGATTGGAGTCCCGATGGTCGCAGCCTCGCATACGTTCGCAGCACATCGTCGGAAGGCGAGGATGCCTCCGCCTTGAGGCTCGGGGCGCTCTCGACAGTGACAGTCGCGGACGACAGCGGCAAGCTCCTGGCCGAGTGGGCCGAGATCAAGGACCACGCCGGACTCCTCTTCCACTCGGTGATGTCCGTGCAGTGGCTGCGCGACGGGCAACTCTTGTTCTCCTCGGCTGAGGTCAGCCTACCGGCGACGACGCGAGATATGCCGCGCCAGTGGTCTCTCTTCGCGTTGGACCCCAAGATGCCGGCCACGGTGTTCCGCGTGATCGGGCGAGACTTCGACGAGCCGCTGGACCCCGCACTGCCGTTGTTCGAGTTGAGCCCGGACGAAACGCGTGTCCTTCTGCCGGGGCCCAAGGGTAGAGTCACGCTCTACACATTCGCTTCCGGCCAGGCGACGCCGTTGGTTCCCAAGTTGTTCGAGGACAGCGAGACGAGGGCACTACCCTCGTGGCGAAGCGATACCGAGATATGCTTCATCTCCCCCACGGGAAGAAAGGGAGGCGGCGAAGTCGCACTCTGGAAAGATGGCCAGCTGCGCATGTTGAGCACGGACTGGCCCACCGAGATGAAGGAAGGCTGGCTCGTCGGCGACTGATCGCCTTGGCCAACGCCCTACCACTCGCCTTCCAGGTCCACGCGCCGAACATCGAACGGGAACATGTTGACCATGTAGGCGAAGTTGACGTTCGGCGCGGGATACAAACACAGGCCGCGCGGCTTGTGGAGCCCGCCCATGAGTGCCGGCCCGCCGGTAATCGTTCGCTTGAGCGTCGCGCCACCGCCGGTCGGGTCGAAGACGAGGACGCCCCACTCACCCTGCTCGGAGGCTCGCCCCGTGATGAATACGCGGCCCTTACTATTGACGAGGCCGCGCCCGGCATCCCATACCGGTGGCAACTGCCGGACAAACTTGGGCTCGTCTCCGCTGATGTCATAGACGCGGCATCGCCGTCCGGCATCGTCCGTCACGCAGAGATGTCCGTTGGCGAACGCAACCGCGTGCGGCCCCTTGAAGCGGAAGTCGTCATCCAGAATCGACTTGGGCCGGCCGCGGGCGTCCAGAATCTGCACGCGATGATTCCCTCGATCGGCCACGTAGAGGTTGCCCGCCCCATCGATGGCCACGTCGCTGGGTGCGAAGAACTCGCCGGGCCTGTCGCCAGGCTCGCCCGGCCATGAATCGCTCGAAGGGACGACCTCCGCCAACTCGTGTCGATCGAACTCGTAGAACGCCAGCACATGGTTGACCGGATCGGTCACAATCAGCCGACCATCACTGGTAAACGCCACGCCGCCGAAGCTCGGCTTATAGCCTGCAAACCGATCGGCCTTCACGCCGTAGGCCTGAGTGCCGGCGATGCCGTCCCAGTACAACAGCTGCGCCTGACCGTGTCCGCGAACCGTGATACACGCGGCCGTCCCCGCCACGGCCAACTGAAGGCTATCTTTGCCCCAGGGGATGTAGGCGGGCTCCGACAGATTGCTCTCGCGACCTTCTCCATCCACAGCCGTGACGGCCAGGAGCGTATCGAGGCTGTATGGACCGTCGTAAAGGAACTCCTCGAAGTACTCCTGCGGTATCCCGTCGACCGGCTTGGACTTCTCGCTCGTCACGGTGCCGACGAGCGTCCAGGGCTTGACCTCCTGCCCCCCGAAACTCGTCCGCCGATAGAAGCGATACTCCGCAATCGGAGGCGTCGGCGTGTTGGGTCGGGATCGCCAGGTAATCGACAGCGGTGGCTTTCCCTCGGCGGCATCCTTGCGATTCCGCATCATCGCGGCGGCATAGGCAGGCGATGGCGGCGCGCCGGGGACTGCAAATCGCGTCCGCACATCGTGCACATGCGTCTGGGCCTCGCCCCGAAGATGGGCGATATTACAAACAGACAATTCGAAAAAATGGAACTCCTCCGCCTCGCCCGAGCGCAGGCGCAACAGGAGAAGCCCGTTCGAGCCGTCTGTCGCGATCCTCCCGAATGGGTTCGGCTTCAAGGAATAGCCACCCGGCGTTTCGTGCGATAGCACGGGAAGATCGGCCAACACGGCGATGCCCTCGGCGTCCGTCAGGAGTGAGAACAGCGGGTCGTCGCGGCCGACGCCGGTGATTCGCGCCGCCTCGGAGCCGTCGGCGTTGAGCTGGAACGCGTCGATCTGGACGTTCGGCAGCGTGGTGCCTCGATTCGAGAGGACGCGAAGGGCGATCCGCGCCGGGATCTGGTAGAGATAGTCGCCGCTGAAACCTCGCGGGCGGCCCAGCGTCTTGTTGAGATAGCCGACGCCCTGCTCGGAAATCGGAAAGCCGCCTGCCGTGTACATCAGGCAGCGAATCTGTGGTGACAAATGTCGCCGCTGCGCGTAGCGCCCGAACTTGTCGAACACATAGCACTGCCCAATCGTCGTGTCGGTTCGCTTGAGGTCCACGAGCCCGATCTGGCGACCGAGGTTTTGCAGGAGCGACCAATCCACCTTGAGCGCGTCGTGTTCGAGTGCGCCCTTCTCGCCCAGCCGACCGAGCGTCAGCACTGCGGCGTATTCCAGCAGACCGCCGGCCTGGCCGCCTTGACGCAGTTCGTTCTCCCAACTCGACGCATCGGCGGGATCGTCGACGACGAGAATGCGGTCACAACGAAGCCGCTCCACGACGCCCTGCGGCGCCGACGGATACACCGACGCTGCGAACAGCGCGTTCATGTTGCGGATGTGGTATTGAATGTAGTCCTCGAAGCAGAACGAATCCGCCATGTTCGGCGTTTCTGTCAGCGCCTCGTAGCGGTCGCGTGCAACGACGACCGCCACGCCGAGCGCTCGGACGGGCTCGATGAAAGCGTTGTTCCACCTTACGACTTCGTCCGTCTCTCCGATCGGATCGACCTCTACGCGAAGGGAATGCTGTCCGTCCCGCCAGGACCATTTGCATTCGACCGCCCGCGATTCGCCGGGATTCAACGCCGGCACTGTCGTCGCGTCGCCGAGGGTCTTGCCGTCCATGAGAATGTGGCACGCAACCGAGCCCGACGCCTTCGCGCCGGCATTGAGAACATGGATGCGGAACGTCACCTCGCTGCCGGGCTTCGGATGCCATGTTTCGGGGTGGGACTCAACGTCCAGCACGGGGAGGCCATCGGACATCTTGACGTGACCGTGCCAACTGGGGTCTCGCGGAAGCCTCTCGATATAAGCAACCGTCAAATCCGGCGCATCGGGCCGCGCCTTGTGACGATCCGCGCGACGCAGCTCGAACATCTCGACGTCCGCGAGCCGATGCGCCGTGGCCTGCCCGCTTGCGTCGAATACGAGGATCTTGTCCGCCCATTCCATGACCTTGCCGGTCCGCCGAGAGCCATCGACAAGCGTCGCGAGATCGGCGTAATGGAGATCGGCCCGATCGAGACGGTAGGCAAACGTCCCCGAGGTATCGCGAAAGTGAACCGGCCTGTTATCAGCCGGCGCGGCGGCGGTCGTCAAACCGATCAAGACACCGACAATCGTTGCTACACGCAAAGTGACCGACATCCTGGAGAACCTCCATTCACTTCAAAATCGCGGATGGCCGCAACGCGACATCTGCCACACCGTGGCATCGCAGCGCCGCCAACGCGGGCATGATAACGGTTTCATCGTTTGATTTCGTCGAGGATTCGCGACTGGATCGCTTCGGCCCGACCCGACGTGTACGCGCCCGCGTTCCAGCGAAAGCCGAGTCCATCGGACTCGACACGCGGGATCAGATGGAAATGCAGATGGAAGACGGCCTGGCCACTGGAAGCGCCCGTGTTCTGGAGGATGTTGAGACCGCTCGCCCCCGTCGCACGCAAGACGGCATCGGCCAACCATGGCAGATTCCGCGTCAGAGCGGCCAGTGAGTCGGTGGGGATGTCGCGGATGTCGCGGTAGTGGTGTTTGGGGATCAGCAGCGTGTGCCCCTCGGCCAACGGACCGACATCGAGAAAGGCGAGGCAGTCGTCCGACTCCCACACACGCAAGGCCGGGATGTCCCCGGCAACGATCTTGCAGAAGATGCAGTCAGCATGCGACATGGCGGCACCCGTGGGATCCGGATCGAACGATAGGGCGAGCCCGGGGCGATGGACGATTCGACGGCCTTGAGCCAGAGGAAATGACTCTCCTAGGACTCGTCCTGCTCGGTCGCCTCAGGCTTGGAGGCCGTGGCGTCCTTGGCAGCGGCGGCATCGGCCTGCCTGCCGCCACGTTTGCGCGAACGTTTCGGCCGCCTACCTTCGAGATAGGCGATGCGATCGAAAGCTCGCTGCCGCCGGAGGCCGGGCTTCTTCTTGGAAGTGCCCGCCGAGGCGCTGTCCGCTTCATCGGCGGGGATAAGCTGCAGAATCGCCAAGTAGCTGTTGTCGCCGATGCGGCGCTTGGCCAGGCGAATGATCCGCGTGTACCCACCCGGCCGACCGGAGTACACCGGTGCGATCTCCGTCATGAGCTTGTGGACGACGGACTTCGCAACGAAGGGGATCTTCTTCTTGTTGTAGCTGGCGGGGACCTGCCCCGTGCGGTGTCGTCGTCCCGATCGCGCGACCATGACCTTGTGCCGCTGAGCGTCGGTCATGTCCAGATACTTCTCCTCCTCTTCGCGGTCGAGGATAGAGCGATCACCCAGCAGCGCGGCGACGCGTTGCCGGTTCTGGAGCGTCCCCTTGCGGGCCATCGTGATCAGCCGCTCGGCGAACGGCTGAACCTCTTTGGCCTTCGACAGGGTGGTCTCGATCTGACCGTGCTGGAAAAGGCTTTGAGCCATGTTGCGCCGCATCGCCCTCAAGTGGGCCGGCGTTCGGGACAAGTGCTTTTTAGCGATTCGATGCCTCATGGCAACTCACATCCATCTCTGGCGATCCTCGGGGCCACCGGTGATGACGCCCGACGCAGCGGCGTCTGGTCACTCGTGCGGTGTCCGAGCGATGCAACTCCAACAATAGTATCTCGCGCGTCATTCGTTGTGGCGCGACTAGCCCGGATGCTCTCCGGGGGCAATGCCGACCTGCTCGTCCGCACTGGGCGCCGCCTGTTCGGGCTGCGGGGGAGGTGCGGCCTCCTGCGGCGGCGGCAGAGGGTCAGAGACGCCCACTGCGGGTGCAGGGGGCAAGCCCATCGAACCGGAATCCAGCGGGGCGATGCCGCCACCCGCCGTCGCGACGCCACCGAAGCCAGGCTCCGGCTGCTCGGCGAAGGAACCGTCGAGCCCCGAATCGTCGTCGAGATCGTCCAGGTCCGAACCATCGTCCTGAAGGGCCAGACCGTGATCGGCCAGCTTGCGTTTGACCTCCCGGAGAGAAGTCTTGCCGAAACTGCGAAGCTTGAGCAGATTGGATTGGTCCCAACTCAGCAATTCGCCGACCGTCGTGATGTTGGCAGCCGTTAGACAGTTGCTCGATCGCACGGACAAGTCCAACGCCGAGACGGACATCGCAAGCTTGCTTTCGGTTTCGCCACCGGGCGGCAAACCGCAGGTACTCTCTCCGCCGGCATCTTCGGCCCCCAACGCCTCGCCCAACTCGAAATGCATGACGAAGGGATTGAGGTGTTTTCGCAGAATCTTGGCCGACTCGACCAACGCCAACTCGGGATCTATCGTGCCGTTGGTCCAGATCTCCATGACGAGACGGTCGTAGTTCGTGCGCTGACCGACGCGCGTGTCCTCGACGCGATATCGCACGCGTGTGACCGGCGAGAAGACCGAATCGACCGGAATCACACCGATGATCTGGTCCTCGTCCGCCTGCTTGTTCTCTTCGGCCGTGCGATAGCTTCTGCCCTGGGCGACGGTCATCTCCATCTCGAAGTCGACCGCGTCCGTGACCGTGGCGAGAAGCTGATCGCCGTTGATAACCTCGATCGCGGCATCGGCCTCGATATCCGAAGCGCGAACCTCGGTGGTCGAGCCGGCAGCGCCCTTGACCGAAACGCGCATCGTCTTCGGCACATCCGAGGACGAGGTCACGATCAGCGACTTCACATTGAGAACGATCTCAGTAACATCTTCAACGACGCCAGCTAGCGTCGTGAACTCGTGATCCGCACCCTTGATCTTCATGTGCGTTACGGCGGCACCCTGCAAGCTAGACAGCAGGATACGCCGCAGAGAATTGCCGACCGTCGTGCCAAAGCCTCGTTCGAACGGCTCGACCATGAATCGCCCGTAGGTGTCCGTGCCCGAACTCTCGTCCAGCACGACGCGGGTCGGAAGCTCCAAACCTCGCCAACGGATTCGCATCAGTGTGACCTCCCGGAATTCTCGCCGTCATCCGACCAGGATTCGGTCGCTTCGCCTGTTGCCCGCAGCCCGCCACCGGGCGACCGCAAAGGCCGGGCCGAAGCCGACCTACTCATTGCTTGCCAAAAAACATCTAGACTCTGCGCTTACGACACGGCCGACAGCCGTTATGCGGCAAGGGCGTCACATCCTCAATCGACTGGATACGGATGCCGGCGGCCTGCAAGCCGGCCACCGCCGATTCGCGGCCACTGCCGGGGCCCGTCACCTTCACCTCGAGTTCGGTGACGCCGTAGCGTTTGGCTGCTTGGGCCGCCGTTTCGCCGGCTCGCTGCGCCGCGCACCGGGGACTCTTGCGCGCTCCCCTGAAACCGACCCTCCTGTGTCGACGCAGCACAGCGAGACCGGGAGG
>CAYYPB010000094.1:0-8501 GCA_964473405.1 uncultured Planctomycetaceae bacterium | reverse complement strand
GATGCCCGAGTCGGTCGTCAGACGCACCAACAGCGATCGGACCGGCTGCCGAGATCGACGCCGTCGACGCGAACCTTGCCGACGTCAGGCGTGAGGATGCCGGCGATGAGGTTGATGAGGGTCGTCTTGCCGGCACCGCTGGGGCCGATGAGGGCGATCTTCCGGCCGCGCTCGACGTGCAGGGCCGGCAGGTCGAGGTGGAACCCGCCGTCGCCGTAATGAAAGCGAAGCCCGTCGATGCGAATCATCTCGACGATTCCTCGTCCGTCTCGTCGGTGTCCTCGTCCGCCTCATCGTCATCTACGTATTCGTATTCGTCCGAGTCGTCCTGCTCTTGTTCCTCGGGAACGACGCGATGCTGTTCGATGACCTCGACGCCGGTGATCTTCCAGCGATCATCCTGCTGCGAAACCGTGTAGTTGGCGTCGTATTCGTTCGTGCGCGCGTGGATGTGCCCCCAATGCGTGACGGCCCCGTGTACTTGCCAGCGGCAGTGGATGCGGAATGCCGCCGCGCCGGAGCCCGGCATCGTCCCCGACGAAATGACGGCGCGATCGATCGTCTCCACCGACCGCACGCGCGCGACGGCCCCGCCCTGATCTCGCATGATGAGGTTTTGATAGACCTCGTTGTACACTTCGTCGAGCAAACCGCCGGCGACGCTCTGGGCGAGTACGTCGTAGATGTCGCTCTCGCTCGTGTAGTCGAACGCTCGATAGATGTTCGCGTGCAGGGCCACGAAGATGTCGTTCGCCTGCGCATCGGTCGGGGCCGCAGTCGAATCTCGCCACGGCGCGTCCACCTGCGCCACGAGCATGTTCTGGCAGAGCAGTGCCGCGGCGATCGGCAGGGCAGACAACGCGAGCAGCCGGCGTCGCAGCGCTTTCCATCGGTTCGAGAACCGAAAGCCCAGCAGGACGACGGCCCAACATGCGACCATCCCCGCGGAAGCCAGTGGAATGTCGATCCCCCGCTGCTGTACGGCGACCAACACGGGCTCGATGCGATTGGCGGTCGATGTCCCCTTGGCGTGCCAGATCGTCTCCGGCTCGGTCACGCTGAAGAAGACAAGGATGTTCTCGCCGAAGGCGTCGAGTTCGGCCCACACTTCGATGACGGCGTTCGCGTCCTCGTCCAGCTTGCGAACATCGGGCGGAAACGCGTCCCAGATCATGCGGACCTTGCGAGGCGGCACCTTAGTGGGGTATCGGAACGTCAGGTGCAGATCGGGCGGCAGTGACTTGAGCGCGACTTGGGTGAACTGGTCCTTGGCATACACGAACGCCAGTTCGCCCAGGATCGGCCGGACGCGCAGGTCGTCGATTGTGACGGGATTGAGATCGCCGAAGAACTTCTCGATCTGCTCGCGCTCATGCTGCTCTTCATCGGGATTGAGGAATCGGTAGATTTTCCGTTCATCGTCCGCGGCGAGGGCCAGCTTGCTGCGATCCGTGGTGAACCAAATGCGATAGAGGTCGCTCGAGATGAGGATGTCGTAGGTGAGGGCTTCGTCCGTGATGTCGATCTTGAGCCCGAGCGAGACGCCCGTGTGGCCGCGCGCGACGGAGGGAGCGAACGCGAGCCCGCCGACAACGAAGAGCAACAGTCTGTAGCGACACAATCCAAGCATCAAGTCGAAACCCGCCTGTCGAATGCCTGTAGCAAGGCGCCCGCCAGTATATCACAAAGCCGCCGATGTCATCGGCGGTCCCCTCGCCGTATGATCTTTCTCATGTCCAACACAAACGACGAGCCCAGCCGTGCCGCGACCCCTGCCCAGCCGCGTCATCGCGCGGTCAGCCTCGTCGGCCGATGGATCGGACGGTTCGGCCAAATCAGCGTGCCGCTGGGTCTGGGAGCGGTCCTCGGGTTCTACCTCGCCGACCAGGGCATGCGTTGGCTGCCGAGCATGCTTGAGTTCGTTCTGGCCCTGTTCGTTCTCGGATTCGTGGCCATGCCGTTGGGACGTCTGCTCCAGGGGCGACTCTACACCAACACCGTTGAGAACCAGCAGATCCGCAAGCGCGTCGTCTTCTGGACGATCTTAGCCGCGCTGTGCGTCGGTGGCCGACTGGCGTTGTATTGGGCGGAGAAACCGACGGCGTTGACACAGTTATCCGCGGCCGACTTCAACCGCGCCTTCGAGATCGACCTGCGGCACTATCAAGAACTGGACGCGGGGTTGTCCGATGCGGCGGCCTTCCTCGAACGGCAACGCGCGATGTTCGACCCCGACACACCGCGTGTGCTGACGGCCGACGAAGAACGCCGACTGTTAGACGTGTGGCGGACGATTCACGACTACGCCTTCGCCCTCGATCAGATTCGCATCTACTACGAAGACTGGTATCGCTTCGACCCCTCGCGAGCCGAGCGGAGCTTCCATTTGCGCAGCTATCTTCTCACCTATGCAGCGGAGCTGTCGCTCTACGAGAAGAGTACGCGACTCGTTCGCCTCGTGAAGCGAAACGAGAACGCCATCAAGTTCCTCAACGCCCCGCATCCATCCCACGACTTGCCGGCCGACTCCTTCAGCCGATGGCGGCAAGAGTTTCAGGGCATGCGAGACCACGCCCGTGTTATCGCCGGCGAGCAGTACCTGCGTTGGCTCGACAAGGGCCTCGGCGGCAAGAGCGAGGCGAGCGGCCTGGGTTGCGGCCCCCTGTGGGCAAGGGTTGAAAACCACATCCGCGTGATCGACGCCATCTCGTCCTTCGACAAGACGAAGCTGACACTCGGCTCAGATCTCCAGTCGCTCAAGCGCGCCGTCCGCCGGACGTGGTTGCCGGCCCAGAGCCGCATCGCCGAGTGGATGGGCGACACGCGCGTTCGCCGCATCGACAACTACCTCATCACCCTGGCCCAGCAGGAGGAACTGGACAAACGGCTGGAGCCCGGCGACATCCTGCTCTCGCGGAAGAACTGGTATCTCAGCAATGTCGGCCTGCCGGGCTTCTGGCCGCACGCGATTCTCTACATCGGCGACAACGAGAAATTCGCGGCGTACTTCGACGATCCCGACGTTCTGGCACTCGTCGCTTCGCTGTCCGACGAGGCCCAGTCGCTTGGCGAGTTGATCGCCGAACGGCATCCGCGCCGCTGGCTGCGATACCAGCTCGGCAGCGATGGCCACCCCCATCGCGTCATCGAGGCGATCAGCGATGGCGTCGTTCTCAACACACTCCCGCACGCGTCGGGCGATTACCTCGCCGCGATGCGCCCGCGGCTTGGCAAGCGAGCCAAGGCCCAGGCGATCCTCGAAGCCTTCGGGCACTTGGACAAGCCGTACGATTACGACTTCGACTTCGCGACCGACCATGCGCTGGTCTGCACGGAACTCGTCTGGCGCAGCTATCGGCCCGCGGAAGGCAAGGCGGGCCTGACCTTTTCGCTCGTAGAGGTCATGGGCCGCCAGACGCTCCCTGCCAACGAGATGGCTGCTCAGTTCGCCGCCAGCAGCGGAAGCTCTGACTCGCAGTTGGAGTTTGTCTACTTTCTGGACGCCAACGAGAAGAGCCGCACGGCCTTCTCGGCGAATGAAGAAGCGTTCCTCTCATCCAGCCGGCGTACGAAATGGGATATCGCGTTGGACTGACGCGGGTCGGCACGCCGCAGTCTGCGAGACTCGAATCTCGATGCCTACCCCCTCGATCCGCGACACAACGGCGTCGCGATTGGGCTGCGAACTATGAACTGGTCGCCGGCTGCGGCGGGCTGATTGCTGCCGCACATTGCGGTGCAAGTTCGATCCGATTTCTGCCGCATCGCTTGGCGGCGTACATCGCCTGATCGGCTCGTAGAAGGACATCAACGGTGCGTTCCTCGCGGTCGGAGTCGCGCAACGCTATTCCGATGCTGATCGTCACGCGGCCGAAGTCGGCGTTCTCACGATGAGAAATGCCGAGTTGGGAGACCGACCGACGGAGTTTCTCGCCGATGGCCATCGCCACCGTCTCGTCCGTAGCTTCGCAGACGACGACGATTTCCTCGCCTCCGTACCGGGCGATGAGATCCTGAGTGCGAAGTGCCTTTCGCATGGTCTGTGCGACACTTCGGAGCGCCTCATCCCCCTTCGTATGGCCATAGCAGTCATTGAACTTCTTGAAGTTGTCGATATCGGCGAGCGCTATCGCATAGAGAGTGCCGGACTGAGCCATTCGCCCATCGAGGTCTTGGAGGTAGTCGTCGAAGGTCGCCCGATTCCAGATTCCCATGAGGCGATCGGTCCTTGCATCACGGATGACCTCGTTCTGGGCCTTCTCCGACATTCGGGCGAGCGGCTTCTGTTCTACGATCATGCGATAGCGTTCCAGGCAGTCGTTGAGCGTGGCCTCCAGTGTTCCCTGTGACCAGGGTTTCGCCAGGAACCTGAAGATCTGGCACTCATGAAACGCGGCCAGAGCGACCTCCAACTGGGCAAACCCTGTCAGCATGACGGAGACGATGTCGGGTACAAGCTCCTTCGCCGCTCGCAGGAACTCGACACCATTCATCGCGGGCATGCTGTAGTCCGTCACGACGACGGCGAAGGGGCCGTCTCGGCGGATGAGCTCCAACGCTTCTTCTCCGCTGCTAGCCGTGGTGAGGTCAAACTTGCCGCGAAGCTGTCGCACGAGTGCCTTGAGTACGTTGGCTTCATCGTCCACGAGGAGTATCTTGCTATTCATGTCGTCCATCTCGATCCACGACGTCAGGCGCCGAGGTCAGTTGCTCTCGAACGCCCATTGCATAGGGCTCGCTTCTCATTGCACGGTCGGGCCTGCGAGGGCCGGCTTCTGGCTGGACACATCTATCAGATTCCCCGCCATGCGCACATGCCCGCACTCCAGCAGCGCATCGGAGAACCGCGTGATGCTCCCCGCAACGTTGGCCAGTGCCCGCCAACTCTCCGAGGGTACAGCCAAGAACGTTGACGTCACCCTTGGGTCGAAGTGTGTTTCGGAGCCGGCGGTGATGATCTCGCACGCCTGTTTGTGGGACAGTTCGCGCTTGTACTGGCGTTCGCTGCGTAAGGCGTCATAGACATCCACAACGGCGAAGAGTCGGGCTTCGATCGGGATCGCCTCTCCGACAAGGCCCTCACCGTATCCCGCTCCGTCGAATCGCTCGTGATGATAGCGAGGAATGGCCATGGCCGGCTCCAGATAACTGATTCGCTCGAGCAATCGCCCTCCGATGGCGACATGTTCCTCGATGATCTTCCGTTCCGCCGGATCGAGTTTGCCGGGCTTGAGCAGAACGGCATCGGGAACCCCGATCTTGCCAATGTCGTGGAGAAGGGCCCCGCGGTGGAGCGCCTCGAGCTTGTCCTCCGGAAGGCCAAGTTCAAGTGCGAGGTAGAGGCAATAGATCGCAACCCGCCGGGAATGGCCGGCCGTGGCGTGCTCGCGGCTGTCGAGGGCCAGAACCAGGGCATCGAGCGTTTCCTCGTACGAGCTCTGAAGGTCTTCGGTCCGCTCGGTGACTTTCATCTCGAGCGACCGATTCCATGCCTCCAGCTTATCGCGCTGTTGCTTGGTTACCTCGCGCATGCGGCGGATTTCACGCTGCATCTCGAAACGGCAAACGCCTTCGCGAACGACCGATCGAAGTTGGTCGTCATCCCACGGCTTGATCAGGAAGTAGCTGATGCGACCCTCATGGATCGACGCTCGCGCGGTCTCCAAGTCGGCATTGGCCGTCAGCATGATGCGCACCGCGTCCGGCCGGAGCTTGGCGGATCGGGCAAGAACCTCCGCTCCGTTTATCCCCGGCATGTTGTGATCGCAGACGATCACGGCCACATCGCTCGTCGAGAGGACTTCCAACGCTGCCGGGCCGTCAGAGGCAACCAACAACTCGTGGTTGTCGAGGCGCAGCATGCCCTGAAGCGAGCTGAGCACGCGCGGCTCATCGTCGACAAGTAGAATCTTGCTGTGTGTCATGCAGGCCCTCTCGCGAGTTGGGGTTGGCTCTTGGCGATAGCAGTCTCGAGGGCAGTTATCAGCCGGTCGTGATCCCACGGCTTGGTGAGGATGCCCGCGAAGTTGGGTTCCGCGGATAGAGCGACGACCGCTTCCTTCGTGGCGTTGCCGGTCAGGACGAAGCACGGTAGGGCGGGCGCACACTGTTGGAGGCGGCGAATGAGATCGTCGCCGCGCATCGCGGGCATCATCAAGTCGATCAGGGCCGCGTCGAATTGCCCTTGTTCGACCAAGTTGATCGCGTTCCACCCGCTATCTGTCGCGGTCGTGTGGATGCCGGCGGACCGAAATTCTCGCTTGAGAGCATTGCATACGAGCACAGAGTCGTCGACGACCAATACCCTGCCTTTCGACCCAGATTCAAGTGGCGGAGCCGAACGAGTCGCCTTGGGCTCTTCAAGGGTGGGCACCACAACGGTCGCGTCCTGATTGGCGGGCGGTTCGTCATCGGGAACGACCCCGGGGTCATCCGCCTCGCGTTGTTCCATCTCGTGATCCGCGGACATGAGAACAGTCGAGGGATCGTCAGAAGTGCCTGAGATGCTGGCACTTCGAGAAAGCTCGGTGGATCCGGATGTGCAGAACACGAACACGCTGGAGAGAAGCGGATCGATTCTGCTCTGCTTGCGAATGCGCTCGATCAGGCCGTCCGTCAATCGCGTGCCTTCTTTCAGCAGCAAGAGGCCATCGTGATTGTAGATCGGCCGGGAAAGGGTCATGTCCACCCTGATCTTCTTCGGAGAGAGCTCGACTTCTGCATCTATGTCGGCCGCCGCACCGATCTCCTCCAGGTACTGCAACAGTTGATCGACGAGGTGGGGATCGAGCCCGACGCCACGCTGCTCGTGCAGCATCTTGTGGCCCGCCTCGTGCGAGACATCGGTGGGGTCTTTGGTGCTGAAGACGACCTTGTCGTAAGCGTTCGCAACGGCGATGATCCGCGCTGCGAGCGGAATCTCGTCTTTCTTCAGGCCGTCGGGATGACCGGATCCGTCGAACCGCTCGTGTTGATGTCGCAGCGCGTTCGCTACTGTCTCGAACCCTGATACCTTGGACAGAATGGCGTATCCGGCTCCGGCGTGTCGCTCGCTCTGCGTTGGCTTGGTCGCCTCTTTGTCGGCTACCCTGGAGAGTTTCCCCAGATCGTGAAGGTGGGCGGCAAACTCGATATCTCGCAGCTCTCGATCATCAACGTCCAGCTTGGACGCGATCTGCCGAGCGAGTTGAGCGACTCGTTTGCTATGGATCCCCAGGTTCGGATTGTGGGCTTCCAGCGTGCCCGCCAGGACGCCGACTGTGTCGCGAAGCGATTGTTCGGCGCGGCGTTGAAGATGCAGGAGACTCTCGTTCCGCGCGTGGAGTTGCTCGGTGCGTTGCTTGACCTGTTGTTCGAGGCGTTGGTTCCATGCCTCCAATTCGTCCTTCTGTTTGCGCGTCAGTGCCTCGAGACGGCGATTCTCGTGGAGAAGTCGATGCGCTTCCACCGAGTCTCGAACGACCGATCGGAGCAGCTCGTCATCCCACGGCTTGAGCAGGAAGTGGCTCACATGACCTTCGTTGATGGAGGACTGGGCCGCATTGAGATCGGTATAGCCGGTCAGGGTGATGCGCACCGTATCGGGCCGCAGCGCGTAGGCCTTGGCCAATACCTCCGAGCCCGTCATGCCGGGCATGCGCTGGTCGCAGATGAGGACGGCGATCTCCGTGCTGGCGAGGATCTCCAATGCTGCCGGCCCATTGTCGGCAAGGTGAACTTCATGCCCGTCGCGGCGCAGCAGTCGCTCGAGCGAATGGAGGATGCGCTGCTCGTCGTCTACGATGAGAACGGCATTGCTCATCATCCCAACTGCTCCTCTATCCACTGAATGTCGAAGATCGTGAAGAGCTGCGGAATGGAACAGACGCCCGTTTCTGCATCTCGGTGTCGGCGAGAAGGTCCCTGATTCGGGTCGGATACGACTGCGATCCTACGATGCCCGTTCTTGGTCAACTCCGAGGCCAACTCGGCGGCGGCGGCGTCGGTCTCCGGTAGGGCGATGATGATGAGGTGATCGGGCGGCAAATCGCTGCTGATGTTCTCTGGCTGGACGACTTCGAGGTCGTATCCGCTTTGCTCGAGTAGCAGTCGGTTGATGCAACGCCGCTTGGCATCCGTCGGGGAAACCCAAATGACCTGTCTGTCCACCGTCGAATCGTGATGAACTGCCCCGTCGTCCGCACTTGTCAACATGTCGTAGGCTTCCTCGATCCTGCGGCCCAGGTCATCGAGGATGCGCGCCAACTCGGACTCACTGAGTCCCAACACATGAGCGGCAGTGTCGGCTCGCTTGAACCTGCCGATCGGCACGTCGAATCCGAACCCCATCATGTGAGCGATGGTGTCAGCCAGCACGACGATAGCGAACAGTCTTGACTGCGGTTCGTCGGGGTCTATTACTTGCTCGTGATGATGCTTGGCTGCATGACAAATCGCCTCTGGAAGCCCCCATCGGGTCAGGATCTGGAAACCGGCCTCGGTGTGATCGAGTCCGAAGCGGG
>CAYYPB010000093.1:0-8572 GCA_964473405.1 uncultured Planctomycetaceae bacterium | reverse complement strand
CACCGTAGTGTCCCCGTGACGATGCACTCATAGGAGACGGCCGACGAAGTGCGATGGCTCACCGACGGGATGGGCCCGATCGAGGAGCTTCTTCGACGGCACCGTTCGCCGAATCTCGACGCTTCGCCCCGTTGCGATGCGGTGGACGTCCTCGATCGGACGGGCCTGTTGGCCTTGCGGCCGTTGCTCGCACATGTCAACTATGTCACTGATGAGCAGATAACGCGACTTGCTCAGGCGCAAGCTACGGTTGTCTATTGCCCGCGAGCGCACACGTTCTTCGGGCATGCGGATCATCGTTGGCGAGACATGCTGGCCGCCGGCCTGAACGTCTGCGTCGGCACGGACAGCGTGGCGGGTAGTGATGCCCTGTCCGTGTTGGAGGAGCTGCGATTCATCTGGGCGAGCGAACCGGATGTGCCCGCCGCGACCATTTTGGAGATGGGAACGCTGGGCGGCGCGGTGGGGATGGGCTGCGAGGATAGGTACGGATCGCTTCGTTCAGGCGTCGCCGCCGACTTTGTGGCGGTGCCGATCGATCCTGCGGGCCACGGCGACCCTGTCGTCAACCTGCTCGAAAGCGACAGAACCGTCACCGGGGTCTGGATGGCCGGGCATCATGTGGGGTCGGCGACAGACGAGGAATCAGCGAGCAAACGCCGCTGAGGCCGGTCCAAAGGTGATCCGGCCACTGAGATTCGCTCCAAGGCGGGCCAAACTCTTGCTTGACGGCCGAGAATCTGTAAGATGCAGACTAGGCCAGGGCTTCGGTATCCACGCGGTTACCCCCCAACTGCGCACCGGACCCTGGCCGCTTTATTTTATGGGACGCCCACATCTGGAGACCTCAGACCATGCCTGACGACGACAGCAAGCTGATCATCGACGACGATTGGAAGAGCGAGGCCGCAGCCGAAAAGGAACGGCTCGCCGACGCCGTTGAGGAGAGCAGCGCCCAACAAGGGATGCCGGCGGCGGACTTCACGGGGTTGGTCCAGTTGCTTGCCATGCAGACGATGGTCGGCCTAGGCGGCATGCGCGGTCCCGGCGGCAACGACATCCCGCCCAACATCGAGTTGGCCAAGCATCACATCGACCTGCTCGATGTTCTCGAGAAAAAGACGGCCGGGAACCTGGAGCCCGAAGAGAAGAAGATGTTCGACACGACGCTGCATCAACTGCGCATGGCCTACGTCGAAGTCGTCCAGGCCGGCGCTACGCCGCCTTCGGGGATGTGACGTCGCGGCGCGCGTCGGTGCGCATGTGCATCCACCGGCGAGACGCCGGTGCCACAGTTCTAACGCATGCGGCTATCTCGTGGTCTTGCCGCGCCTCGTGGGTTTCGAGGTCGGGATATCCTTCGGCCAATACACGAGCCTTCGGCATGCGCGGTCCATTCTCGATTTGGGTGAGGCCCTCTTGCCCGAGTAGGCATTGTAGTAAAGAGCGAACGCCAGCCAGCGGTCGGAGTGCGTATGCACATAGCCGGCGAGCGTTCGGACGCCGTTGATCGTGCCGGTCTTGGCGAAGATGCGGCCCTTGGTCGCGGTGCTTCTCATTCGCTTCTTCAGCGTGCCATCGACACCGCCCACGGCGAGCGATCCGCGAAAAGCGTCGAACGCCTCGGCCGGGCGAGCGTACATGTGCCGCAGCACGCGCGTGGTGGCGGCCGCGCTGAGGCGGTTGGTTCTCGATAGTCCACTGCCGTCGTCGATCGTGACCTGCTCGGCCGCCACGTCGAGCCTCCTCAGAAAGGCGTGCAAGGCCGACCGGCCGCTATTCCAGGTACCCAGCCCGTCCCGGTGGTAGCCGAGCGTCTTGAAGAGTCCTTCGGCCATCATGCCCAGGCTGTCCTTGCCGCATCGCCCGAGTACATCCGCCAGGGGCGTGCGATGCACGACCGCGACGTAACAATCGTCCGGGATTCTGCTCGACTCGAGACGTACCTTCTCGCGCACGACGCGACCGCCGACGGGAATCCCCTCGGCCGCCAGCACCTTCTTGAGGACCGCACCGAAGAACAACCCGGGGTCGCGGACCGTGACCTCCTGGAGTTTCCCCGCCTTGGCGACTTTGCCGCTCAGGATCAGCTTGTCCGAATCGCGAGCCCGCATGACGACGACTGTGGTTTTCTTCTTGCCGGTGGTCGTCTTGTTCCGGATCTGGATCAAGTCGTTGTCGGGGAGCAGGGTGATCGCGGCCGGCTTGCCGGGGTTCGTCGGAGCGACGACGGCTTGGACGCAGTTGTTGTTGAAGTTCAGCCCGCCGATGGGGGCCTCGTACCAGCTTTGGTATTGGTCCTTCGGCCAGCGAGGATGCGTGAACTTCAGGTCGAAGATGAGGTCGTCGATGACGATGTTGCCGGGGACTTGCTCCACGCCGGCTTCCTTCAACGCCTTGGCCCATCCCCGTAGGACAGCGGTGATGTCCTCGCCCCTGGCCGCGGCCAATCGCTCGTCACCGAGGGTCGGATCGCCGCTGCCGATGACGACGAGGTCGAGATCGCGGATGGCCAGGGCGGTCTGAAAGGTATAGTCGGGACCGAGCTCGTCAACCGCCGCGGCCATGACGACGAGCTTCATGTTGCTCGCCGGAATCTTCGGCGAACTGCCGTTTCGGTTGTAGAGAACGTCGCCGCTTCCCAGATCGACAACGTGGGCACTCAGTTCGGCCTTGGCCGGAGGCGGCACCACGAGGATCGCATCGAGCTGCGCGCGAAGCCGCGAAGTGGCCTTATCGGCCGCGTCTTGGGCGGTTGCCGTCGCGCCGAATGGACAGGCCAGGAGGAACGTCCCGATCAGGATCGCTCTGCGGCACAGGTGGCGGGGGGGCGTCCTGAAATAGCGGCCAACAAGGTTCGTCATCGCTTTCATAGGGCCGAATGGTACGGCCCGTGGCACGGCACGCAAGGCTTTGACTTGGATATGCCGGACCTCTAAACTCAGTTAGGGCGGTCGGCGTACCCGTGGCGCTCCAGCGCACCGCTGCGCCACCACGTCGGGGGATCGGCCGATGGGACGACCGCCGCGCTGACCCGGGACGAACCATGTCAACACCAGACACCGAAACCCGCGCAGCCGTCTTGCTCCTTTTCAACGGGACAGACGCGGCGCTATTGGAGTTTGCCGACGGCCTTCGGCAACGCGGGGCCGATGTGCATCCGGTGTCGGAGGCTTACGCCGCGATGGCGATGCTCGCGAGCGGTTTGCCCGTGCAGCATCTCGTGGCCGACATTCGCCAACTGGACGAAGACGAGATGCAGTTGTTGGCCCTCGCGCCGAGGTACTTCCCGGGGCTGCGCATCCTCGTGCCGCTGCTCGAAGGAACGATCGCCCGGCAGCACGGCAAGTCCGGGCGAGCCGCGGTCTTGCCTCCGGCGGACTTGATCGAGTCGATCCTCGGCATTCCCTTCGCGGTGACGGCCGATGGGCTGGACGAGGAAGACGCCTCCGACGATACGCCCGTTTGGTACGGCGAGCCGATCGTCGAAAACGACGAGCATTGCGAAACGCCACTTTCCACCGATGGCGGGCCGGATACCGGGACCGAGGGGCCGGCTCTGCACGAGACCGTGCGCCAACGCATGGGCGAGGGTGTGGTCGGCCCCATTCGACGAAGACCTCCGGGCAGCCACACGGTGCCCGTCGAGCCCGTGGCCCCGGCGTCGCCCGACGCGGAACGTGGCGAGCCATCGACGAACCCCGGTGCCCTGTCACCCGACGAGATCGACGCGTTGCTCGGCGAGTCCGGCGACGGCCCCGCCAGAAACCGCGACTCCGATGCGGGGGACGCGGCATGACGACCGACACCGTTGCTCGCGAGGGCCGACTGTTGGTCGTCGGCGATCTGGATCGCCTCGGCCCAATCGTTCGGACGTGCTTTGCGCCGAACCCGATCAGCGGTGTGCGTGGCCTCTTGGCCGGCATTGCCGAGATCCCGCGTTCGCCGACGCGAGCGATTCTCATAAGTCACGACCCTACCTGCCGCAACGTCGAGGCCGCTGTGTCCGCCGTACGCCGCGTTGCCGGGGCCGACGTACCGGTGGTGTACTGTTGCGAGCCGGCCTACGAGCATGTCGGTCGCCACGTTCTCGATCACGGTGCGGACGACTATGTGATCTTTCCGCCGGAGTCCACGGACCTCGAGCGGGCCTTGCGAATGCCGTCCCGCCAAACGCAACGGCGTTGGTTGGAGACGCCTGTCGTCGTGCCCGCCCCGACGACCGAGGAGTTAGCCCGACTGGCCGACCTGCTGGCGCGGATGAACAGCGGTGACCCGAAGACGAGGGATGCGATGGCGGCGCTCGTGCGCGTGGCGCTGGATGCCGAGTATGCGGCCGTGATGATCGAGGATCGCGTCGGCCGGGCGGGCGCGCAGGGCACCGACTCGGCCGAGCCCGTGCTGTCAGAGCCGATCACTCGGGGCGAGCATCGCGTCGGGACTATCCGCGTGGGGCGTTGTCGAGCCGGCGGCTATTCGCACGAGCATACAGCCAAGCTGCGGCACTATGGCGTTCTCTTCGGCCGGTTGATCGAAGGGGCGCGGCGTGCGGCGCATTGGCGGCGGCTCGCGCTGACCGATGATCTGACGCGCCTGCCGAATCGTCGGCGACTGATGCGCTTTCTCAAAGAGAAGATCCGCTGGGCCCGAGACAACAAGGCGACGCTCTCGGTGCTCTATTTCGACATCGACGATTTCAAGCGCTACAACGATCGGTACGGTCACGATGCGGGCGACGAGATCCTCACCGACGTGGGGCAGATGTTCGTGCAGTGTTCTCGAAAGCACGACATGGTCGCACGGTACGGCGGCGACGAGTTTGTCGTCGTGTTTTGGGATCCCAAGGGACCGCGCGAAGAAGGGTCGCAACATCCACAGCGCGTCATCGACGTGTTGCAGCGTTTCCGCGCCAGCCTCAAGACGCATCGCTTTACGCGATTGGGCACCGAGGCCCAGGGCTGTCTGACGATCAGTGGTGGCCTCGCGCAGTATCCCTGGCAGGCCAAGACCGGCCTCGAGCTTCTCGAAGCCGCCGACCAAGCCCTCTTTCAAGCCAAGGAAGCCGGCAAGAACCGTTTCCGAATCATCGGCACCGGCGACGTCGGCGACGAAGAGGCCGCCTGCTAGTATCGCTGCGCTACCTCGTCAACAACCGAAGAGCCGCGGGCTTCAGCCCACCGCGCGGCCGTACCGGACAGAGTGGCGTAGAGTGGCGTTCACGCGGACGGGAGTACCGCATGGGCTGAAGCCCGCGGCTCTTCCGCAAGGAAAGATCGCTGTCGTATGAGGCGTGGTACAGGGCGGTGAGAGACGCTTCTCCTGAGAGTGATGGATACGATGATCGGGCCGATCCGGCGGTCCTACATCGTCATCATCGCCTCCCCCACGTCGAAAGGACATGGGCCACCCGGCCGGGCCCCATGAACGCGGGTGTGTGACGTCTGGCTATTTCAGCGATGGGCTGGCCGGGGGCGTCGGTCCCGCGACGGTCGTGTGTGCGCCCGTTTGGGGGGGGAACTCCTTGTAGCCGGCCAACGCGCAGAGGCTCATGCTGCCCCATAGGAACAGGCCGAGGCCGAGGACGGCAGCGACGGCACCGACGCGACGCTGGGCCTTGACGCCTACCGTGATGCCCCAGGTGATGCAGAAGCTCCAGATGCCGTTGGCAAAGTGGAAGCAGGCGGCGGCCAAGCCGATGACGTAGATCGTGACCATCGTCCACGTCGGGATGACGAGCCCCGCCCAGGGCGACCAGTTCATCAGGCCGTCTTGTGTGAGTTGGTAGGGGTCGCTGTGGCCGATGAAGTGCTCGGCGCCGAAGAAGATGTGTCCAAAGCGGAACTTCATCAGATGGAAGATCATGAACAGGAAGGCGATGTAGCCCGTTAGACGCTGGAGGCGATATCGCCGGTTGTCCATATGCGGATACTCGCCGACGTTGGACTGCGAGGTCCAGGCGATGGCGATCCCGAAAACGGCATGGAACGCAATCGGCATGAAGATACCGAAGGTCTCGAGCGCCCAGAGGTAGGGCAGCCCGTGCAGCCTATGGACGGCGTCGTTGAACTTCTCGGGTCCGCCGTAGGCCATCGAGTTGGTCAGCATGTGTTCGACGAGGAAGGCTCCAATCGGGACGATGCCGCTGAGCGAGTGGAGCCGGCGAAGAAGAAAGTGGTTGCGTTTCAGGAAGCTCTCGGATGCGTCGGCTGTGGTGGACAAGGCAGGTAAACCCTCGTGATGAGTCCCGATGTGATCCCTCTGCTGGGTTAGCTCGGACGCTGCGGATCGCCAAGCGGTATGCCGCTGGGGGGGGGGGCCGTTCGGCGAGGCCGGCACGTTCCGGACACGCTGACGTAGCATACGGGGCCCTCGGTAGGGCGTCAAGCTGCGAGGAAAGCGAGCTTGGCGATGACTTGCTGATCTTCTCGCCGCAAGTATGGTATACTGGTTTCATCGGTGCCCGATCGAAGGGCGAGCGAGCCGAGGGAGTGGAAATCATGTCCGGCTATCCGATGCGTCGTTGCGTTCAGGTCGCCCTGGCCGTCGTAGTCTCGTTGTGCGTCCAGCTTCACGCTGTGGCCGCTGACATCTCGATTAAACGCGGTGACCAAGTCGTCCGTGTCGACGTTACGAGTGCCGTCCAGCTTCGGCAACTCCTCGACCTCGACCTGGATATCTGGTCGGAATCCGTCGGCGTCGGACCGATGGACGTTCATGCCTCGACGGCCGAACGGGCCGCACTCACCGCGGCGGGGATGACGTTTGACGTCCTCGATCCGGACCTCCGCACGGCGTACGACCGCGAGCTGGCGCGGCATCAAGTCCGCGATCTGACCGATTTCCAGGACTACAAGGACTTCGATGGCATCGTGGCGTTCATCAATGCGCTGGCGGCGTCACGGCCCGATCTCTGCGAGGTCATCAGCATCGGCCAGTCGATCGAAGGCCGAGACATTTGGGTGCTGCATGTCACCGGGCCCAGCGCGGGCCCCAAGCCCGGCGTGTTCTATCACGGTCTCCAACACGCGCGCGAGTGGATCACGGGTTCGATGGTCATGTACCTCGCTGAGCAACTCGTGACGCAGTACGACACCGACCCTTGCATTCGGGCCCTCGTGGATCGGACGGACTTCTACTTGGCACCCTGCGTCAACCCCGACGGATACATTCATACATGGACGCCCGCCGGTCGTCTGTGGCGGTTGAACCGGCGCGTCAATGCCGATCTGAGCGTCGGCGTCGATCTGAACCGCAACTGGGCCGTCGGTTGGGGCATCGAACCGGGCTCCAGCGGCGTGCCGGGCTCGATCATCTATCGCGGGACGGCTCCCTTCAGCGAGCCGGAGACGCAGGCGTTGAGCCAGTTCATCACCGCGCACCCCGAGATCGTGGCGTACATGGACTATCACAGCTATTCGCAGTTGATCCTTTGGCCGTACGGCTACACGTGGGAGCCGGTGCCGGAGCCGGATTGGACCGTGTTCGAAACGGTGGCGCTCGAGATGCAATCGCTGATTCAGGGTGTTCACGGCAAGTTCTACACCCAGGGGCCGATCCACGGCACGATCTATCAGGCGGCAGGCACGGCGGTCGACTGGGCCTATGGCGCGGCGGACCGTCTCGCCTACACGATCGAGCTGCGGCCGATCGGCTCTCCCGGCTTCTTGCTTCCGGCCGAGGAGATCATCCCAACTTGCGAAGAGAATCTCCCGGCGATCCTGCGTCTTTCGGAGTGGGCCTGGTCGGGGCTGGGCACATTCGAGTGCAGTTGCTCGACGATGCTCGGTGACATGAACGGCGACACGACGGTCGACGGCGGTGACATCCGCGGTTTCGTGGACGTGCTGCTCAAGGCTCCGTACTACGCCGAGTGCGCCGACCTAGCTGCACCCTCCGGCCCCCCGATCGACAACGCGGACGTCGCGGCGTTCGTGAGTGCGCTGCTTTCGCAGTAGCGTTAGGTCACGGATGGAGGCGGCGAGCGGACGATCGATTCATCTCTATTTCGTCGTTGTCCTGTCCACGCCGATGTTTCGCATGAGGTACCTCTGCGTCAGCAGCACGATGACAAGCGGGGGTAGCAGGGCGATGAGGCTGGTGGCCATGATGAGGTTGGCCCAGCTTCCCTCCCTCCCTCCCTCCCTCCATGCCTCCCTCCATGCTCTGAAACATTCGCAGGCCCACCGAGACGGGATAGGTCTTGTAGTCGGACAGATAGATGAGCGGCCTGTAGGTGTTCACCCAGCCGAGGCTCTCGAACACGAGGAACCGCGGGATCAGCAGGGCCTGTGGGCCGGTAGCATCATCGTGGCGACCAGAGTCACAAACACACCCCCGCGCTGTCGTGCACATCCCACCTCCCCCGGCCGCTATCGCCTCGACCATGGCGAAAGCCCTGGCCAACTGAGAACAACGGTCACCCGGCGCCGGCACGGGCGCGCGGCGCGAAAAGAACAACGGGGCGCAGAACAGCAATGTCGCAGCACTCTCAGAAAGTCAAACTACGCCAACACCCCGGCGCCAAGGGCGGGCGCACCAGGGCTACGCCCAAAGGCCGTCAAGTAGATCCGGT
>CAYYPB010000092.1:0-8579 GCA_964473405.1 uncultured Planctomycetaceae bacterium | reverse complement strand
AACAACAAAACTGGATTTCCTGATCTGAGGTTAGTTGGACAGCGACACTTTGTTGTGGAAGTGGAGAGAGAACAGACCATGTTTGCCCGCAAGATTCAAAGTGGAGTTCTGCTGTTTCTGGTTCTTCTCATTTGTTGCCAGGCGTGTTCGGTTTGCCTCGGCGCTGAACCACCAGACGCCGATCGCGGAAGTCTGGCACGCCGGATCCTTGCCGACTCTGACGGCCGGGGCAGGCTTGTTGTCCATGTTGGCTGTGGGGATGGCCGGCTGACCGCGGCCCTGGGGGCGAAAGAGGGTTGTCTGGTTCATGGCCTTGATACGGACGCGGCACGCATCGAGCAGGCGCGAAAACAGATCCAGTCCCTCGGGCTTCTTGGCGACGTTTTTGTCACTCAGTTCGATGGCAAACGACTGCCCTATGCCGACAACATGGTCAATCTGATTGTGGTGGACACGAGATGCGAGATACCAGATGCGAGCAGCGAGATTCTGCGCGTTCTGACTCCACGCGGTGTGGCGATTGTACGCGAGAAAGGGAACGAGGCGCTGCTATCCCATGTCCCACATCCTGTATCCCGCACTGGGGCGGGTTTTGTGATCTCCACAAAACCGGTCCTTGCAGAGATCGACGAGTGGACTCATTGGCTTCATGGTCCCGACGGCAACGCGGTAGCCGAGGACACGATCGCCGGCCCGCCGCGACGGTTGCAATGGATCGCCAAACCGTATTGGTCGCGTCATCATAACACGGTCCCCAGTGTCAGCGATTTCGTGTCGGCCGGAGGACGTGTGTTCTACATCGTCGACGAAGCGCCCGGCGGTATGGGTGGCAGCACGCCGGACAAATGGTCGATGGTGGCTCGCGATGCCTTCAACGGACTGCCTTTGTGGCGCAGACCGATGCCTGAGTGGGGCTGGAAGACCTGGAGCGACGATTGGAAATCTCGCTTCACTGTGCCCACGCATATCTCGCGACGGTTGGTGGCCGTGGACGATCACGTCTACGTGACGCTCGGCTTCAATGCTCCACTGACCGAGTTGAACGCGGCGACCGGAGAGGTGCTGCGAACGTTTGACGGCACGGAGTTTACTGACGAGATCCTGTATGTCGAGGGCACGCTGATCGTGGCGATCAACGGGGAACTGCAAAAGCCCGGTAACAAGACGGGTGATTCTCCTCCGCCGGTACCAAAACGAGTCGCCGCGATCGACGTGACCTCCGGCCGGATGCTCTGGGAAAACGGACGATACGTGGGGCTCCGTTCGAAGACCGGTTCGATGGAGCGGATCAGCCATCTTTCGATGTGTGCCGGCGACGGCCGCGTGTTCTTTGTCGACCGCGACCGGATCGTCAGCCTGTCGCTGGCCGACGGGCGCGAACTCTGGCACGCGTCACGACCGGAGAGCCCCGAATTCCGTGCGCGCTACGACATCCGGATTAGCGACATGTGCTCCCTGGTCTGCCAGCAGGGCGTGCTCTTTTTCACCCAAACAAATCCCGCCACGAAGCGGCTCGGATGGCGGGGAGAGCGAGGGCGTTTGCACGCCTTTTCGGCCGCCACGGGCGAGGAACTTTGGAATCGGCAGTGTTGCTCGTGGGGCTGGGGACATCCGGCCGACGTGTTCGTCGTCGACGGACTTGTCTGGGTGCATGATTTCGAGACCCCGTTCATCATGGGGATGAATCCGACGACGGGCGAAGTTCAGCGAAAGGTTTCCAACTTCAAGGCCTTTGATAACGGCCACCATCACCGTTGCTACCGGAACAAGGCCACGACCCGGTTCATGATGACCAGCTACCGGGGGCTGGAGTTCATCGATTGGGCCGGCGAGAGTACCAGCCTGAACCACTGGGTGCGCGGCACGTGCCGCCTGGGTGCGTTTCCGTGCAATGGATTGGTCTACGCAACGCCGCATCCATGCGGTTGCTACATCAGCTCGAAACTCAACGGCTTTGTCGCCTTGGCCCCCGAGGGAGAATCGTTCTCTACGGCACCAGAAGCGCATCCGCTGCGGCGCGGCCCGGCCTTTGGTCAGGCTCGGGACGCTCGACGGTCGCCCCTCGACTCTTCCGATTGGCCCATGTATCGGCACGACCGCCGCCGCAGCGGCTCGACCGGAGCGTCCTTATCGCCGAACATGTCGCAGGCCTGGGAAGTCGATCTGGGAGCGAAGCCGACAAGTTGCGTTGCCGTCGGTGATACAGTGCTGGCAGCCGTACCCGACTTGCATCAGGTCGTGGCGCTCTGTGCAAAGGACGGCAGGAGAATCTGGAGCTTCACAACCGGTGGCCCCGTCGACACGCCGCCGACGATCGACCGCGGACGAGCTTACGTCGGCTGTGCGGACGGATGGCTGTACTGCCTGCGGATGTCCGACGGCCAACTGGTTTGGCGGCTGCGCGGTGCTCTGCGAGATCGACTCGTCGGGGCGCTGGACGGCGTCGAGTCGGCATGGCCGATCCATGGAAGCCCGTTGGTCGACGATGGCGTCGTCTATTTCACTGCCGGGCGTTCCTCGTTCCTCGACGGCGGCATTCTGGCGTTCGCGGCCAACGCCGACATGGGCGAGATCCTCGAACGCCGCACGATCCGGTCGGAACATGCAATGGAAGTCGACACGGGCGCAAACCGGTTGGGCGACACGGGGTTGCTGACGGACCTGCTCGTCGGCCGGGGCGAGTCGATCACCATGCGGCAGCGACAGATCTTCCCAAAACCCGAAATCGCCAATGGCAGCAAGACGCGGCCAGCAGAAACCAACGTCTTCCTGCGAACCACGAGCGGCATGCTGGACGACGAGTGGTTCAGCCGCGTCCGGTGGTACCTTGGCGATCGGCCGGTCGCCGAGTACTTTGTTTTCGACGACGAGTCGGTTTACGGTGTCCGGGCTCGGGAGGCGATGTCCACAAATGGCGGCTTCTTCACGCCGGGAGCGAGAGGCTATGAACTGATGGCCGCCGATCTGGAGGGTATCCAGGGCGCGGACGCGGCGCGGGGCATCAGAGCCGGCAAGCGCGGGACCGGAGTTGATTTCGCCAAGCGTTGGAGCATCCGCGTGCCGGTTCGCGTGACGGCGATGGTGGCGGCCCGAGACACCTTGTTCGCTGCCGGCTCGCCGGACATCCTCGATCCGACCGATCCTTGGGCCGCCTACGAGGGCCGGCGAGGTGGAAAGCTCCTGGTACTCTCCGCCGCGGACGGAAAGGTCCTCGCCGAACGCGAGATCGACGCCCCACCCGTACTGGACGGGATGGCCGTCGCGCACGGCCGGCTGCTCGTCTCCAACGTCAACGGCAAGATCGTCTGTTTCGAGTAGCTGTCCGCATCGCGAGATTCAACGCGGACCATGCCACCGCCTTCACAACGTGGGACGAACTCGCCGCCGCCGAAAACTGGCGACCGGCCGCCGCGCCTGTCAATCAGGCGGAGCGTGACGACAACCACGCTTTCCTACTCCGGTGCGTCGACCGCTACTACACCGTCGCCAAGGCCGCCCTCCGCCGCGTCGACCCGAACCATCTCTTCTTGGGCGACAAGATCCACGCCAACACCGATACTCTCAACAGTATCCTCGAGGTGACAAGCCGGCACACGGACGTGGTCAACTATCAGTTCTACGCGCGATGGCCCAAGCAGAAAGCGTGACTCGACCGATGGGCGCCGCGAGTGGACCTTCCCTTTCTCAACGGCGACTCGGCCTACACCGTGCCCAGCGAGATGATGCCCAATCCCTACGGTCCTCACGCCAAAGACCATGCCGAGCGAGCCGAATGGCTCCGCGAATTCTGTGAAGGCGCCTTTGCCCGAACCGAGTTTGTCGGCTGGCACATGTGCGGCATCATAGACACCTGGAAGACCATGCCGGGCAAAGCCCAGCACCAGCACCAAGGCCTGATGACAGTCACCGGCAAGTATTACCCCGAAATGGAAAAGGCCGTGCGGGAAATCGCCGCGCGGCTGTACGACATTGCCTCGGCGAAGTAAACAGCAAGAAGACAATCGAACACGGTCTCGATGAAATCGGAAGGTCTCGACGTTATGGTATCCCGGTCGGCGTGTGAGCGGCTGTCTCAAGACGGTCGTTAAATGAGGCAGAATCACATCCGTCATGCGCCCAGCCAAGGAAGCGCGCCTGTCTATTCGATTTGTACGGGCCGGGGTGCAATGACTCTTTCGAGATCGGGGAGATCGTATTTCTCGAGTGCGTCCGGCACGACATGGCCGAACAGATCAGGCTGCAGCGGCTTGGCAACCACGTCGTCGATCCAGGCACGAATCTCGCCGCGAACGACCACGCCCGCGAATCGTGGATCCAACGCCGCGGCATGCAAGACGATGGGCCCAGCCCGGTCGACTCCGACCAGCTCGATCCGTCCGCGATCAAGGTCGTCGCGCGCCGTGAGTGTATCGAGTGCCGCTACCACGTCTTCCACGCGCTGGCCCACGAGAGGCCGCCCGATATGGATCGCCAGAGCTGCGGCGCGATATTCAACGTTGAAGAATTTGCCGGGGTTCTTATCACGATCGTCGGCAGTCTCGCCGTAGCCACGCACGTCGATGCTCAAGACGATGCGTTGCTGGCGCACCAGTCTCTCGATCGGTCCGTCCACCTGGGCATCGACAGCCTTGCCTCGACCGTCGACGTACAGCGTGGCGGGCAGCTTGGCCGGACGTTTGTCAGGCACGAACAGCAGGGTCGGGACCGGCACTTCGTCTTCGCGATGGATGACGAGCTTCTCGATCCGGTACCCCTCGCGTTGCACCACGCTCTTGGTGGTCACGGACGCTTTGGGCAAGTTCGGACGAAAACCAATCAGACGTCGCACCTCGGCAAGGCAAGCCTCCTTGTCGTTCGCCGTCCAAAACGCCTCCCGCGACGTGGCCAACCGTCGAGCACGCTGAAGATTGAGCGATTGGACCGTTACCTCGTCAGCGAACTCTCGGACGACCTGTCCGGTTCGCGTCACCTGCAAGTCCGCGTCCTGCTGCAGCGTCAATTCGGGCTCGACGATCTCACTTGGGTCGTCCAGGAACCAGCGCCGCATCCACTGGACGGCCGCTTGCCGTCGCGGCCGGCTGAAGCCATGGCCGTCATCATACGAGAACAGATCCACTCGCTCGGGCTGTCCAAGTACGTCGTAAACGCCGACCGCTTCTCGGCACGCCTCCTGGGTGCCGTCGAAGGGGAAGAAATCTCTCTTGGCGGCCAGGATCCGCGTCGGCTTGGGAGCACGCATCGTAATAAAATCGGTGTGCTCGATGCCGCAAGCACCTTGCCGGGGCCAGAGTTGTTCGGCGTCCGGTGGTGGGCTGACGGCCAGCAGGCGTTCCAGGGATGTGACAAAGCACGATGGGGCGGCAACGCCGATCCGATCGTCGGCCGCCATTAGCCAGGTCGTCATCGTGCCACCACCCGAGTTGCCCGTGCAACCGAGACGTTTGGGATCGACCTCCGGCCGGCTGGCCAGGTAGTCGAGGCTGCGGATCCCATCCCAGAGACGATAGTTGCCCGTGTTCACGCCCACCAGCAGGGCACCGATGCCCAACAGCGTGTGCGTGGTGGTGCCGTTGCGTGGGGCATCGAGGAGTTGGAGTCGTTCGCCCTGGCCGATCGGATCGAAAACGAGCGTGACGAACTCATTCTTCGCCAGCAAGATTGCGACGCTCTGATACGCTTCAGCCGCCTTGCCGTTCGCCGAATGCCCGCACGGCACAAGCACGCCGGGAAAGGGCGGTCTGTCCTTGGTCGGCAGGTAGAGGTTGGCAGTCACATGGTGCCCTGGCCGGCTCTCGTAGACGACCTTCTCGATCCGGTAGCCGTCGCAGTTGACGGCCCCGACAATCTTCGCATTAAGCGGAGTCCTCTCAGGCAACGGCCCGATCATTTGGCGAAAGTCGTGTCGCAAACGCTTCTGCCGCTGCAGAATTTTCTCACGCGACTCCAGTGCCGCCTTGAGGGCTTCCCGCCTCGCTTCATACTGGCCGTTCACGTGTCTCATCATGTAGTCGTGCAGCAGCGAATCGTTGTTGCCGTCGAGCACGGTGAGATCGTCGGCCAAAACCACGCCGTTCGTCACGACAACGCTGCACAGAATCAATAGAGCCAAGTAAGTTCTCATGGCTCCGTCCTCCTCCGGGTCAGTTGCTCAGGCCGAAACAAATCTTGTCGACTGGACGCAGCCGTTCAGCGTCCGACGCACATCTAAATTGGAGTGCCTTGGCTGGTGGCAGTCAAGCATCGCTGGGCAGACGGTGTGCGAATGCGGTATATTCATCGACGTGCGCGTTATGGAACGCGCGAAAAACAACTTCGGCGTTTCATCCGTAGCTACGGTCGCCAGACCGTGGGGATTCGCGGGCCCACCGTCTAGCGACGGTAGCTACAATTCCGGAATCTATTCCTCCCGCGTTCCTATATCGCCCTCCGTGGAACTGCACCAAGAAAACGAACCTCGCTCGATAGCCGTTTGCCGCGAAAAGGAACACGATGAATACCAACAGTTGCCATCTGCTGCGAACGACGATTCTGCTCATGGGCGCCGCTGTGTTTCTCACGTCGGCGGCATACGCTCAGCAGGCTGGGGACGTCGGAGAGGACGTTGGCTGCGGCAGATTTACCACCAGAGAGCCCGCGGAGGGCGAAATACCGATCGACAACGTGCCCTTCGTCATCACTGAGCCCGGCAAGTACATCGTCACAAAAGGTCTCGCCGCCGAGTCCAGCGCCATCGCCATCCAGGCCGACAACGTCACCCTTGATCTAAACGGATGCACCGTCAAGTACGGTTGCGGCGTCAAGATCGCAGAGAGCCTCATCACCTACACCAGCCGGAGGTCAGGCAATATCGGCCACGCCGGCATCCTACTGCCGTCACGCCCCGACGCCACAGCCGACTTCGAAGGCTTCCGATGGAACTCGCGAAGGCCTGGAATCGTGGTCAAGAACGGCACGATCGCTGACGGAGCCGGCGAAGGTCTGTCGTATTCGGCCGGCATCCAGCTCGCCGGAGCCGCCGGGGCGACGGTGGAGAACGTTCGAATCGAGATCGCCGCGGCGGATACGTTCGGCCTGGTCGTCGGCAAGGACGCCAAGGTCCGTCACGTCACGTTCATCAACAACAGCACGCATGTGACCAATCGACACGCGCAGATGGCAAGCATCCAGACGTCTTCCGACTGTGAGGTCTCCAAGTGTCTCATCGATGGCGGGCCACAAATGGGCGTCAAAGCCGGCAGCGGAACCAGCGTCCATCACAACATTATTCGTCAACGCGCGACGGTCACCAATTGTTATGGCGTGGCGGGCTATCACAAAGAGAACGTTCGAGTATTCAACAACAGAATTATGCCCTACAACGGGCGGGGAATACACCTGTCCGAGAAAAGCAGCGGGTGGCTCGTCCACGACAATTACGTCGAGGTCCGCGAGACGCGCAACAAAGAGTACCGCCGCATGCAGACCCACGGCATCAAGCTCGAGGGGACGAGCCACTCGAAGATCTACAACAACGTCGTGCTGTCGGTCTCGTCGGACGGCGGCGAGCCGACCCCTTTGAACATGGCCGTCAAGGCGAACGCGAACAACGAGATATACAACAATACCTTCATCGCGCTGACAATCAACGAGGAAGGCGCGTATTCGGCCTACTTGCTCGATAATGACGCATCGGGCAGCATCATTCGCGACAACACATTCTACACCAACAACATCTGCTACATGGTCTCGCCTGACGGAAGCAGGAACGTAACCTTCCGCCGATGCACGTTCGCCAAAATCAGCCCCGACGACGAAGTGCTCTTCTACGCCAACAGAGCATACAAGAAGCAGGGTGGCAACGGCGACGGCCTCATCGATTGCGTCTTCACCGGCGGCATCGATCCGAGAGTGCACTACTTCCCCGGTCAAAGCGCGAGTTGGCGGTCGTCAGGTGACTATACGGTCGGCTGGTCGCTTACGCTGCATGTTACCGACGGCGACACCGCGGCAGGCCGTGCAGAGGCCATCGTCAGCGATGCAAAGGGCGCCAAGGTGGCGACTGCAAGAGCCGACGCGAAGGGCCGACTCGCGATGGATCTGCCCGAGTTCAAGGTTGTCTATGACGTCAAGACCGCCAAGTCGAGCATCATCGAGTTCGGCCGGTACACCGTGGCGGTCACATGCGGCGAAAAGTCCCGCACGCTGACAGTGTCGCCCAAAGCGCCGATGTCAGGCCGGCTCGACCTTTCAGACACTGGCGGATTGATTCTCACCCCCGCAACTCTCCCCGCCGGGAGAGTATCGCAGGAGTATCGACTGGTGCTGACCGGCTCGGGGCTCGGCGCCGACTGGTGGCTCGCAACAGGCAAGTTGCCGGACGGGCTGAGTATCTCAGACCGCTGCATCATCGGCACGCCGACGGCGGCGGGCACGTTCGCTTTCACGCTCGCCAACGGCGATGCAAGCAAGAAGATAGCAATTGAGATCGCGTCAGAGGGCGAGCCGCCGCTGTGGCGCCAGCGAGCGGCGTTGGCTCTTCAGAACAAGATTCCCGGCCGCGTGGGAATAAGAGTTGACCGGTCCGACTGATCCCGATTGTT
>CAYYPB010000091.1:0-8580 GCA_964473405.1 uncultured Planctomycetaceae bacterium | reverse complement strand
CAAGCGCGTGGCACGAGCAGATCTTCGACTTTGAACGTTACGGTGTTCGTCATCGAGGCGTGCTTCTGCCGAGAGGCGCCCAACTCGTGCTCGGCCTCGTCGATGCCCGACTCGATCTTCTCGAACCACAGCGGGACATTGAACCCGAACAGAATCGCCCAGTTGTCGCCACCGTTCTCGCTCAACCCCGATATGGGAGGTAGAAGCCCGGTCTGAGGATTCGCCGGCGGCTGAAATGCCCGACGGGGCTTCATCTGCATCCACTCGAAGCCAATCGTGAAATCCGGCCAGTAGGCCAGTTTGGCCAGCTTCACGCTCTGCTCGTCACGAGCGATCTGCCGCTCCAGCAGCTTCAACGCCGGATTCGCCTTGTGCGCGAACGCCAGCACGTGTTCCAGCCGCATCTCCAGGCGGCGAAGCTCGTAGTCGGGCGGTGTCTCCACCGCCGTGGACACGGCGCGATCTAGCAGGCTGTTCAGCAGCGAGACGGTAGTAACACGTCGCTGCCGGAGCCCCACGAGTTCGCTCTCGAGATTGGAAAGCTCCACCTGTGTGCGCAACACGTCTTCCTGCTGCCCCCGCCCCGCCACGAGCTGCCCGCGAGTGACTTCGATCAGGTCTCGCAAGAGGATCATGTTCTCTTCGGTGATGGAGATGGCCCAATCGATGGAGTACAACTGGAAGTACGCGCGTTTCACGTCACCGATGACGCTCAGCCGAGTCTGTTCTAGCCGCTCGATCGCCATCCTGGCTTCTTCCAACGCCACCTTGCCGCGTCGGTCGAGCTTCTCCGGCACGGGCAGTTTCTGCTTGATGCCCAGGATGAAGTAGTTATCGCCTTCAGCGGTTCGAACCGGCTCCGGAAGCGTTTTCGTGGAGAGAAACGGATCGGGCAATGCTGTCGCCTGCGGCACTCGACTGGCCTTGCCTCTCGCCACATCCATGGCGGCCAGGATGTCCGGGTTCCGTTCGAGCGCGAGGCCGATCAGGCCCGCAAGCGACGTGTCGGAAACCATCGGAGAATCGCCCGACACTTCTGAGCCCGTCGTCGAAGCCGCCCGCAACGCGGGCACGCTCCCGTATGACTCTGCTTCACGGAGCCTGGCACCCTCGTAACGTTGCAGAGCATCGCTGACCTCCCGTCGGCCTGCCTCATTCAGCGAACAGCCGAACGGCAGCACTGCGACCAGGCAAACGCAGGTCAGTAGATAGGAGCGAAAACCACGCATGTGGTCGTCGGCTGGACTCTCGAGGGAGTGTTCGATTCGACGCGCGTTCATCTTGCTCATCCATCTTCGCCGAGTTCTGAGGTTGCCGCTCGACGTACCCATGTTTGACTGGCCACTGCCTCGGCGTACCGGGAGGCGTCTCCGTTGAATCCCTCGACGCGCTGCCTGCAAGAGAAGTACACCGACCCTTCCTCGATCGTGACGTTCAACTCGTGCTTGACTGGCATCCGAGCATGGGAACATCGTATGTGCTGAAGTTCGCTAAGCAACACCTCATGTCGCACCGATTCCGAAGCTGTCCACGACGCTTGCAAAAAGACCGCACAGCCCAGCCCGATCAGAGGCAGGGGAGGCCGGTCCGTCAAACGCCGTTTCCGCTAGGCATCTCGGCGCGGAAGGTGGCGTCCTTCTTGCTTCCGTCATCTCGTCATGACAACTGCGGAGTCCACGGTCGTGCATCCCAACAGGCACCTTTCGACTTCCTCGATAGCGGCGGCTCACCACGTCAGATGGTCCGGGCCGAACACGAGGCTTCCGCCGAGGTAGCCCGTCAGCCCGAGTACGGCCGATGTCAGAATCAGCCCGCCGCCATAGACCCACCGGCAACGTCCCGTCAGCGTGTCCCATCGCCAGATCCGTAGCGCCAGAAGACACAGGGCGATCACCATCGCCGTCGTGGAGGCGATCTGATGGCGCTCGACGATTTCGTGCATCGCGGGGCTGAACTGCATCGCATCGTGGGCGATGTTGCCAGTGACCACCGCCACAACCGCCGCCAGTGTGCCGATCGCCAGCGGAGGGACGTCGGCCTTGGCGAACGCATCGCGGCCGGTCGCCACCCAGATCACGAAGCCGAGCAACGCGAGCGGGATGCCGGCCACGGGAAAATGCACGATGGCCGGATGCAGTCGCCCCAGCAGCGGCGAACGCTTATCTTCTGATTCGCTGGCCGAGCCTCCGTGGTCATGCCCCTGTCCGTCGGACTTGTCCAGCGCGGTAGCGGCGTCCGCCGCATGATGTTCCGTCTCGCCGGAATCATGGCCGTCGCCCGCCAGAGTCGGCGCTCCGCCAGCCGTCGCGCCAACATCCAACGGAGGCAGCCTACCGGCATACTTCGCCGGGTTCTCCTTGAACTTTGCCCGACACCGATCACAGCAGAACGACACGGTCCTGCCCTCATACCTCAGCGTGATCTTCGGATCTACCGCCTCCTCCGTCATGACGGGGCACATCGTGTTGATCGCGCGGGACGGCGCATCAGGCGGCGCCGCATCCGCCGTGGAGACGATCCAGAAGGCCGGCGCGAGCAGCACGAGTCCAGCGGCCCGTCGCCATGACACTGCCCTGCTTGTAAGGGACGTTCCGAGCATCATGAGCCTGTCTCTCCGGGGTATCCGGCCAACGCGAACGTGACGAAACGCCGGCTTCAGCGCAGACCCCCGGCCGCGCGGATCAACGTCCACGTCTGTTGCCCACGAGTATGAGTGATTCGACCTTCGGACGCTTAGTGATCGTGCCCGTCGTGGTCCCCGTGCTCGGCTTTCTTGCCGGCCTTGATCTTCTCGGGATCGATCTTCATGCCCTGCGCCGCAAGCTTGGCGACATACTTCGCCGGGTCCTTGAAGAACGGCTTCTCGCACCCCGCGCAGCAGTGGTACACCTTGCGACCGTCCGGCAGCGTGGAGAAGACGGCGGGGTTGATGTCCCCGCCCATCACTGGGCATTTCGTCTGGTAGGTGTAGCTGGCGGCCAACTTGGCAGCGTACTTCTTGGGGTTCTTGTCGAACTTGGCCACGCAGCCTTTGCAGCAGAAGTAGATCTTCTTGCCGTTGAGCCTGGAGGAGACCTTCTTGTCGATCGGTTTACCCGTGACCGGGCAGCTCACCTGGACCTTCGGCATGTCCGCCACGGCCTCGCGCTGCGCTGCGACCTTCTTGGCGTACTTCTTGGGCTTGGCCGTGTACTTCTCGATGCAGCCCTTGCAGCAGAAATAAACCGGGCCGTCCTTCGTGTCGGTTTTGACCGAGAAATCGATCGACTCGCCCATCACCGGGCATTTCGGCACGGAGGTCTTCGCGCCTTTCTTGCCCTTGGGGCCGCCGCAACAACCGGGGCCTGCGTTGACTATGTTCGAACCAGCGTTGATTGCGAACGCAGCTACGAGTGCGATAACCAGCTTCGAAGACTTCATGATCGGAGTTCTCCTCTTATCGATGTTCAGAGGATGGCAATCGGCACACGACGCGCCAATCGTCTCCTCGGTAGGCTCTCCACCATTAGATGTTATTCGGGGGGGGGTCCTTCCCAAGGGACGGAGAATAATCCGGTTCATGACTGGACCGCCTGAGGCAAACCAGAAGACGCCCGTGTCCGGAATCCGCGAATGCGCTGGGTCGAACATCTGCCGCCAAGGAAGCCATGACGATGCTGAGCGTACCGCAGGTGCGTCGCTGCGAAAAGCGCCCAACAAGAGAAACTTGGGTCCTATAATACCGAACATCATGGCCGTACTCCCACCATTCACCGCGTCACATGGACGCGCACGGCGACAAACTACTGTCGCCCCTGTCCCTCCGTGGGTTCTTATCATCACCCGTTCTCCGCCCATCCCGGACCCCAGAGACCGGCCCCTCTGACACGAGCTCGCCGGCGATGCCTACGATGGGCGGTCTACTGGTTGGTTGGAAGTCGGACCCCGGTCGTTTCTTCCGCCAGGGCAGCCGCTTTCCCCGCGTCCCTGCGATGCGGAGAAAACCGACCCGCCGATGGAACAAAGACCCGGCACCAACGATCCAATGAGATGTTGATGGCGGTTATCTCCTTCTGGGGCCGGGAGCCTGTGTCCGCATCGAGCCGAACGATGACGCATACTAGCCAAGCACAGCCCGGCCCCGGTAGGCCGAGACTTCGGTTCCGCAACACACTGGCCTTCCGTGTCGCCCTCGCGGTGAACCTCGCCGTCATCGGCGCGCTCGGCGTTTTCGCCGCTATTGACTACCGACGAGAACGCGCCATCCATCTCCGCCAGACGATCGCACGGCTGGGCGAGGAGGCCAGTGTCCTCAGCGTCGCGCGGACGCACGCTCCGGACCGCATGGGTTTTCAGCGTTTCATCGACGACTTCTGCCGGCAGATGGGATCGGCCGCATCGCCGGGGCACCACATCATCGTGCTCGACGGCGACGGCGACGGCGACGGGATCATGCGAGCGCACGAACGCGCGAACCTCGGGCTCGAGGCCAAGATGGCGGAGACCACTCAGGATGAACCGAGTCGCTTCCAACACCAAGGCAAGGGCTACTTGTCCGTTGCGGCCACCGCGGATGACGGCTCAACAATCATCGTGGCCCAGTCGTTGGCACCGGTCGAACGCATCATCAGGGCCCAGAGGATCAGTCGCCTGATGAGCCTGGGCATGGTCGTCGTCCTCGTCTCGGGCGTGACGGTGATCGGCGTACTCGTGTGGGTTCGCCGTCCATTGCGGACGCTTGTCGCCGGCGTGGCCGCGATGGGACGGGGGCAGTTCGACGTGCGCGTGCCATCGGCGGGCAGTGCGGAGTTGCGGTATCTTGCCGAGGGGATCAACGGCATGGCGCACTCGCTGGGCAAGGTGGAGGCTCGCCGTCAGGCGGAGATGAAGAAGGCCCAAGGCATCCAGCGAGGCTTGCTTCCTCGCGGCGATCACGATGTCAGCGGTTTCGATATCGCCACGATCTTCTTGCCCACCGATAGCGTTGGTGGAGACCTCTACGACATCGTGGAACTGCAAGACGGTTCGACCTTGGTGGCAGTGATGGACGTCTCCGGTCACGGCGTGGCGGCCGCGTTATGCACCGCCCTGCTGCGGACCGTTCTCAGGCACGCGGCGGTAACGACATGCGACATGACACGCATCGCCGAGGCGATGAACCGCGAACTCAGCGGCATCGCGGGTCACGGTGAGTTCGCGACCTGCTTCTACGCTCGGCTCCTCGACGGTTCGGGCAGGGTGGAGTACCTCAGCGCCGGCCACGATCCGGCCGTGATCGTTCGCGCAAACGGCGAAAAGGAACTGCTGGCGGGAAGCGGCCTTCCGCTTGGCATCGAAGAAGGGACGGGCTACCAACTCCGTCAATCGCCGCTGAGGTCGGGCGATCGACTCTTTCTCTACACAGACGGCTTGCACGAGGTATTCGATCCGCACAGTCGCCCGCTCGGTCGGGACAGCCTGGAGGACTTGCTCGTCGGCACGAGGGAGCTTCCCGTCGACGAACAACTCGACGCGGTCGTTCAGAAGGTGCGGACCTTTCAGGGCAAGACGAAATTCGCGGACGACGTCACACTGCTTTGCCTGCACCGCCGAGCAGCCACGGAGCTACATCATGAACATGACGTTTCCACTCGAATCGCACGAACCTGAGAACAGACGCCTGCATATCGCCATCGTGCTGACGTTCGTATTCGGCGTGACGCTGGCGCATTGGACGACGCCCCGTTCGGACGACCTCCTGATCGTTCACGTCGCGCTGCGGAAAGCCTATATCGTCCCCGTGGTGCTGGCGGCCATCTGGTTCGACCTGCGCGGCGCGATCCTCACCGCCGGCTTGGAGACCGTTCTATTCACGCCTCACGTGGTCATGCAATGGCGTGGCGACGGCGCCGAGAACATCAATCAGGCGGGCGAAGTCGTGACGATCTGGGTGACGGCCGTGCTGTCCGGCGTGTTTGCCAAACGCGAGAAAGCGACGCTGCGAAAAGCGGCGAGCGCCCTTCACGGAACGGTCCAGGCACTCGTCATGGCATTGGACATTCGCGAACACGATACGGAGCAGCATTCGCTCCGCGTGCGAGCCTATACGTTGCGCCTTGCGAAGGAAATGAGAATAGGGCGCAAGCAGCAGCACGCCTTCGGCCTGGCGGCCCTCCTGCACGACATCGGCAAGATCGGCATCCCCGACGCGATCCTCCTCAAACCGGCCGGACTGAGTGACGACGAGTGGGCACGCATGCGCGAGCACCCGGAGTTGGGCGCGCGGATCCTCGCGCCGGTCCCGTTCTTCCGTGAGGTGGTCCAGATCGTCCAAACCCACCACGAGAGGTTCGACGGCACCGGGTATCCCCAGGGCCTAGCCGGAAAGGACATCCCCCACGGGGCAAGGGTCTTCGCGGTCGCGGACGTCTTCGACGCCCTGACCTCGGCGAGGCCCTACAAGCAGCCTTTCACACACGAGGCCGCCCGCTCGACGATCCTGGAAGGATCAGGCAAGCACTTCGATCCCGATGTGGTCGAAGCCTTCTCGCGCATCCCGCAACGGGAATGGGACCGACTCCGCGGCACCGTTGTCCACGACGACACCGAGGGGGCGTAGGGAGCCGCAAGCCATCACCCATCAGCTTGCAGACTCCGGTCGCTCGCGATCCGAGCGCCCGCGCGGAGTTTTCGCAGGCAGGCCGTGGGAGCCCGTGCTATCCCACGGTCTGGCTGCGCCGATCGTGCCACCGCCGCGTGGATGGACGCGACGGGGTATGCCGTCGGGGCCCTGAGGCCCATCCATCCAACGCCTACCCCTTCCTGTTCTTTCCCGAGGGCACTATCCTATCCGGGAGCGGATCGCGCTTGTGGCTTCTCTGGATGGTCGGCGTCGGAATCACAGGAACGCCCTTGTGACAGAAGCGGAAATGGTGGAGGGCTGTCGCGACGGGCACCGGGAGGCCCAACGGGAGTTCTACGCCCGAACGGTCGACCGTATCCATCGCCTGCTGCTCAAGATGACGAACCGTGAGGAGGATGCGCTCGATCTCGTCCAGGAGACCTATCTGCGTGCTTTCGCTCACATCGGCCGGTTCGACGGCCGGTCGTCCGTGCAGACTTGGCTGTATCGAATCGCGGTGAATGAAGCGCTGAGCTTCTTGAAGCGTGCGAAGGCTCAACGCAAGACGCTCAGTTCGCTATCAACGGACCCCGGACGCCGAGAGTCCCCGGCCGACCCGCCCGACGCGAGAATGGACGTCAGTGCCGCCCTGGCCGAATTGAACCCAGCCGACCGCATGATGCTCCTTCTGCGATACGAGCAGGGGCTGGATTATCGCACGATCGCCCAGGTCGTGGACTGTGCGGAAGGCACCGTTGCCTCGCGTCTGAACCGGTCACGGCAGCGTCTTCGGGCACTGCTGGAGCCAGGATACGGACTCCGGGAAGAAACCGACGCCGGCAAGCATCTAAGCGAGAGACGGGCAATCGCAGCGAACCCGGTCGTAGCGAGGCCCTCCGCCAGCGAGCAAGAAACACGAGGGACCGGTGAATCGCCATGAGTTGCGAGACCCTTCAAGAACAACTAGGCGGCTACGTCGATGGCGAGTTGGGCCCCGACGCCCGGGCTACCGTCACCGCACACGTTGCGGCGTGCCCGTCATGTCGCAGGGAACTCGACGCGATTCAGGCATTGGCCCATCAGTTAGCCGAACCCTCGCATTCTGAGGTTCCCGAGAATCTGTGGACGGCCATCGAGCAGCAATTGGACGCCGCGGGAACATCGACCCATCGAAGCCCTGCTGCCCGAAGCAACCGTGTTCCCCTTCGCATCGCCGCGATGATCGCGCTGGTCGTCGGCGTCGGCTCGATGGTCGTGTGGTCGGATAGATCCGCCAACAAGGTCGAAGCGTCCACCATCAGTTTCCAAGTGATCTTGGACACGCTGCCCTTGGATGCTGAGGAAGCCTTTCGGAAATTCCTGGTGCTATACAAGGCCGAGGAGATCCGCCCGTCGGATCCGAAGCGGTTTGCGCCCGAGCTGAACTTCGAGGCACCCCCAACGCTGCCGGGAGGTTTCCGCCGCCGAGCGATCTATGCTCTGCATTTTGGCAATGCCGCCAGCGTCGCCGCACGGTACGACCGTCCGGGGGAGTTCCTCATCGCCGTCTTCCACGCGACCGTTTTCGAAGAGGACTTCGGCACGCACAAGGACTACCCCTGCATCGCTGGAAAACGGTGCGGCCAAAAGGTCGTCAGCGGAGACTGGAAGCTGGTCCATGTGACCGATCCGACCACCTGCCACTGCGTACTCAGTCGGCTGGACGAGACCACCGAGTTGCCAGCCGTCCTGTCCGCTGTCGCGCCAGACTCGAACGGCAGCACGCAGCACCCTTGCGGAACCGAACACGACGTTCATTCCACTGGCAACTGATGCAACGCCACAGACGAATCTGCGGGTTACGCGGTTCCCGCGGGTTATCCGAACCGCGCCCGTCAGGAAGCGGCCGACGGCCGCTCGGCCACTCCCTGACGGTACGAGACATACGCGGACTTGTCACAGCCAAGCCGACGGCCGCTCGGCTCGGCCACTCCCTCACGGTCGCGGTTCGGTTTGGGGCG
>CAYYPB010000090.1:0-8587 GCA_964473405.1 uncultured Planctomycetaceae bacterium | reverse complement strand
GTGACGATACACTAGGGTCGGGTCACACCTGTTCTTGCGGGTTCGCCAGACCGCCTCAAACCGAACCGCGACCGTAAGGGAGTGGCCGATCCGGGCGGCCGTCGGCCGCTTCCTGACGGGCGCGGTTCGGATAGCCCGCGGGAACCGCGTAACCCGCAACACTACGCGTGACGCTGCACTAGTGCGTCCGCGACGCAATCACCCATACAAGTCTCGGTCTATTCGTCGGAATCCTGGCGGCAACTGGGCCCGCCCGCGGCGGGCCCACGCGGGGCGGCTTTCTCTGGCACATGCACCAGCCGATCTACTATCCCTATGAATCTCCGGTCGCTGCGGACACCGCCGGGCGGTTCTCGTTCAGCGTCGTCGACGTTCACAACCAGCGGTTCGGGCCGTACACGACTTGGGCGTTGGACGCGATCAACGCCGGGCTCGGCCTGGGGCATCTCGGGGCGCAGATCAGCTTCAGTGGTTCGCTGATCGAGAACCTCAACGCGCTCGAGGCCGCCGGCGTCAATGGCGGCATGTGGAACAACTGGGGTTGGGCCTACCGCCAGGGGGCGTCGGCCATCACCACGTCGCTCGGCAACCCTCGGCAGGGCATGGTGGCCTTCGGCTATCACCCCCCGCTCATGCCGCTACTGGACGATGAAGACATCCGTATGCAGATCCGACTGCACAAGCACGTCTTCGGACAGAGCTGGGCGACGGGCCCGGGCTACACGCGGGGCATGTTCCCGGCGGAGACGGCGTTTTCCGAACGGATGATCCCGTCGCTCGTGGCCGAGGGCATCGAGTGGGGTGCTGCGTCGCCCGAGCCGTCGGACTTCGAGGTGTGGACACTGGCCTACGACGTCAGCGGACTCGCTGGCATGACGCTGCAATGGCGAATCGACAAGGACGGCGTGAACCCACTGTCGTCGATCCAGAACGAAACATACGCGGGCGGCAACGAAGTCGAGGCGTGGGTCGGCGAGCCGATGTCGGCTGCTATCGACCCACCGCCGCCGGGCGGGATTCTCGCCGCGACCTATCGCGCTACGCGCTACGCTGCGACCGTCGCGGGATAGACCGACGTGTTGATCGACTATCACATCGAAGCGACCGACGGGCAGGACTGGCATTTCGCCGTCAGCGGTGGAGCGTCGGGCGCGAGCTGGCAGATGGACGGCCTGCTCGACGTCGATGCCACGCAAGTTGCGATGAATGACGGGATGTTCCTGCATCTCGGCATGCGACAGGGGGTTCTCTACGTCGCCGCGCCGGACGCGGGCGAGAGGAATGACCACTTCATCTTCGTCGCCGACGCGTCGGGCGGACTGCGGGCCGCGCCGTGGGCAAGGCGGGACTCGTAGCGAACTGGGACGCCTTCCTGGCCGTCGGACCCTATGTAACGGCGGATGGTGGAGCCCTTCAGTTCAACACGCAGGCGCCGGCTTCGATCGACGGCAACGGTAACATCGAGGCGGCCGAGTACGTCTGCATCACCACGATTCTCAAGGGCGACGTCAGCGAGGATCGGTTGGTAGATGTCGACAACATCGGGCCGTTCGTTAGCGTGCTGCTAGGCGAGGACACGGCAATCCGATATGTGGCCACGGCCACTGTGGACGATGTGGATTCGGCCGATGAGGCGAATATTCAGTCGTTTGTCAAGTTACTGATGGGGTTATAGGGGACCGTGCGCAAACGTGCAGCTTCGCTCGACCGCCAAACGGCAAGCCGAGATGAACGGTTCTCTGTGGGCTGGGCGCTACTTGTCTTTCTTGAAGAGATAGGCGCAGCTCTCTCGCCGCGCACCGGTGCCGTCGTGTACGGCGAACCGCCCGCCGGCCCACATTGATGCGGAGCCGTAGCGCCCGTCCTTGCTGACGGCGTAGAACGTCAGGCCGAATGCCGGGCGACCTTTCTTGTCTCGCAATCTCGGTTCGGCATGGTCCGCCACGCGTTGAAGCACATCGAGACATGCCTGCTCGGGACTCTTGCCGGCGCGCATATACTCGACCACGAGGAAGGACGAACAGTTCTGGAGATTCGCTTCGCCGCGGCCTGTCGAGCCGGCGGCACCGACGGCGTTGTCCACATAGAGCCCCGCCCCGATGATGGGCGAATCGCCCACGCGACCGGGGATCTTGAACGCCAGCCCGCTGGTCGTTGTGACGCCCGCGATGTCGGCCGCAGCGTCCACGGCGCAGCAGTTGATCGTCCCCCAGGTCCGCTCGAAGGTCTCTTTCGCTCGCGCGCCTTTCTCGCCGGCAGGCTTGGAGGGTGCGAGCCAATCGTCCTTGTCCGACATCGACTCCTTCCATCGAAGCCACGTTCGGCGGGCCTTGTCGGTCAGCAGGTTCTCCTCCTTGAACCCGTGCGCCTTGGCGAATCGCAGCGCCCCCTCGCCGACGATCAGGACGTGGTCCGTCCGTTCCAACACAAGCTTCGCGACCTTCGACGGATAGATGATGTTGCGGAGTGCCGCCACGCCGCCGGCTCGGTGAGTGGGACCGTGCATACAACAGGAGTCCAACTCGACGATGCCGTCCTCGTTGGGCAAACCGCCGAGACCGACGGAGCCGTCGTCTTCGTTCTCCTCCACGAGGTTGACGCCCGCAATCACCGCGTCGAGGGGATCGGCCTTGTGATGAAGCATGGCCATCGCCTTGTCGATCGCTCCCAGGCCGTTCGCACTGGAGATGACGACCGGGAGCCGACCTTTGGCCGACGGGCTCGGCGGCTCTGCGACGGCGGGCGCGGTCGAGGCGACCTGTGCAACGGCCGAACCGGCCAACGTGGCCGCCGATGTGCGGATGAACTGCCTTCGTGTCCACGCGCTGTCTGATCGTTCGCTCATGTTCGGGTTCTCCTGTGGCCGCCGGCACCCTCTGACGAGCCGTGGTCTTCAGCCCGCGCGGGGGTTCCAGGCGAGGGAACGCCCCTCTGCGCCGCACGTCCGCCTCCCGGCGCGCCGGGAAAGCCCGCGGCTCTTCCCTTGTTGGCAACGTAGCGCTGCCCTACGAGCCCGGATTCTACGGCGATTCGCTGGCAAGTGTAACGCGGCGCAGCGTGAGGCGCATGATTTGCGGACCCAGCGCCGCGTGTGTAAAGTAAGACGCCATCGCGGGTTAGGGTCACTGAGTCCGCTCGCAGGAATTGGCACGACGGCCCCCAACTTTCGGCCTTCCGGGGTGTCTACTCCCATGAGCGAAGCTGCTCCACAGAACTTGGACGATCGCGACGAGGCTCGGCGGCTCGATGCCGACGACGTCGCGCGAACATTGGCGGGCGATACGTCTGCCTTTGACGCCTTGATCGAACGCCACCAGCGGCGCGGTGTCGCGGTGGCCTACCGGTTCTTGGGCAACGCGGAGGACGCCATGGACGTTTGCCAGGACGCATTCTTGCGAGCGTTCAAGTCCCTGGCGACTCTCCAGCAGCCCGAGAAGTTTGGAGGCTGGCTGATGCGAATCGTCAGCAACCTATCGCTGAACTACCGGCGAGGCCGACGATCCACACTGTCGCTGACGACCGGCGATGAAGGCGGTGGTGTACAGGAAGAACAACTCGTCGGCGAGGGGCGCGGACGCGGCGGCTCGCCCGACCCGACGGCGCAGGCGCAGGCGAGCGAACTCGAAGTGGCGGTGAGTGCGGCGATCGAACAGTTGCCCAAGCAGCAGCGCATGTCGCTCGTACTGTTCGCCATCGAGCAGATTCCGCAGAAGGAAGTGGCCGAGATTCTGGAGTGCAGCGTCGAGATGGTGAAATGGAACGTCTTTCAGGCCCGCAAGGCACTGAAAAAGACGCTGTCGGAGTACCTTCAAGAATGACCGAGCGACCCGAACAACTCGAAGCGTTGATCAGCCGCCAGGGCGATGACGATCTGACGGTCGACGAACGGGCGCAGATTCGTCGCTTGCTGGCTGACGATCCCGCAGCCGCCGAGGACGCTCGCGTGTACTCGCGGTTGAGCGATATCCTCGCAGGCTACCGCTGCCTTCCGGCCGACCTAGACTTCCACGCGTTTGCCGGTGATCTGTCGGCCCGAATCGCCGAGCAAGTCGCCGCCGACGCCTCAGCCGAGTTGGATCGGGCCATCGACCCGACCGCCGGCGAGGGCGTGGCATCGCCGGCTCGCGATGTGATGGGGCCGCGTTTCAACAAGGCGTCGCAGGCGCTCGAGGCGGTGGACGACTTGGTGATGGACGCCGTCGGCCCCATGCCGGAGGTGGACTTCGACGCGTTCAAGGCCCGCGTGTCCGCTGCCGTTCGCAAAGAAGCGGCCCTGCAAACGGTTTCGCCGGCGGAGCATCGCTGGCCTCGCGTGTTGGGTTGGTTTGCGCCACTGGCGGCGGCGGCGGCCGTTGCCGGGCTCGTGTGGTATCCGGGAAGCGTGGTGACGCCTGGCGCGAAAGACGACGGCGCAGCGTTGACGTTCGCATTTGCCGTGGACGTGCCGGCTCAAGACGGTCGCATCGTGGTTTCATTTGAAGAGACGAACGACGGGGCGGCCGTTCAGGAAGAAACGACGCAGGGTGGATCGGCCATCGCCATCGCCCCGGCCCCCGTCGCCGACAATGTGGATGACGCGTTCTTATACTGATCGTGCGGAGTCATATCATGATGAGTTGTCTCACAGGGATGGGTTCGACCAGCGCGGCTTCAAAGGGGAAGCGAACGATCAGAGCCGCGACCGTAAGGGAGCGCCCAGCGTTCCACCAGCGGGCCCTCGCCCTCTTGCGCAAAGCGCTCCCTGACGGTCGCGGCTCTGATCGCGCGGTCCTGCTCGTCGCGGCATGCATGGTATTGTGCGCCGGCTCGGTTCGTGCGGGAGACGTGGACGTCGCCATCGCGCTCGACAAGCAGCTCGGTGCGGTCACGATCCGGGCGGAGGCGATCCCTCAGGCCCTGACGAAGCTCGGCCAGAACGTCGGCGTTCGCATCACGATCGACGAGGCGGCGGTGAAGCTGCTGCCCTGGGGGCGCAAGACGCGCCTCAAGGACGTGACCATCGAGAACGCTTCGCTCCGCGACGTGCTGCCGCAGATCCTCGGTGCCTTGGGAATGACATACGAGGCCCGTGACGACGGGATTGTCGTCCTGGCCACACCGCCGCTCGAACGGATGAACCGCCGCAGCACCTGGGATGACCTGAAGCTGCTGCGCCGCTCACGGGAAACGACCTACTCGCCGGAGGACTTCGCATCGTTCGGGCTCCAATATCGCATCACGAGCAAGGTGGACGCCCCGAAGATGCTCGCCACGCAGTTGTCGAAGGCCGGGCGCGGCACCGTCGCCGAGATGCTCGAAGTGGCCACCGCCGCGTTGGGTTGGGTCTGGTTTCCCAACGGCGACCACCTCGTCATTCGCACGTCGCAGGCTCAGACGGCCAACAAGATGGCCCGTCGCACAACCTGCCGATACACGCACGAGCCGCTCGCAAGAATCCTGCTCGACCTTGCCAACAAGGCCGACTCGCCGGTCACGTTCGAGCCGGGCATGATGCTCAAGCTGCCGGCCAATGTCGCCCAGAGCACCGACCTGATCCTCCAGAACGCCTCAATCCGTCAGGCCTTCGAGGTCTTGTCCGCCAACACGGGCATCCGCTACGAGATCCGCCGCGACGGTATCCATGTGAGTCTCGCCGAGGGCATCGGCGACGCGCCGGGGACTGTGACGCGACGCCGCACGAGCGCTTACATCGGTAAGATATCCCTGCCGAGCGCCGATGGAAGCTACGCGTATGACTTCCTCCTGCGCGCCGACGAACTGCCGGCGGACATTCTCGAATACCGCCGACAGATCATCGAAGAGTACATTCAGAAAATGAGAGCCGACATGGAACCGAGCGAGGCGATCCGTTCGTCGGACGATTCGGAGTAGCGCGGCGGATCAGAGCCGCAACCGTGAGGGAGCGCTCGCCGCGAGAATACGTGGACCATCCCAACGAACGATGGGCGCTCCCTTACGGTCGCGGCTCTGATCGGGCCGCACATTCTTGGCGATCTCCGTTGGGTCGGGAGCGTCAGCCCCCCCCGGCGGACGCCACGCGGTGTCGCGCATTTTGTCATGCGAGGTACGCATCCCGCACGAGTCGGTTGAACCGTTCGATCAGCACCGGCATGTCGACCGTCGCGATCTGCCCGTCCTCGACGACGGTTCGGCCGTTGATCAACACGCGATCGGCGCGGGTGGCGTGGCAGAGCATCAGCGCACCCAGCGGATCCTGCTCGATCGCGCCGGCCAGGGCGACATCGTCGCGGCGATACATGGCCAGGTCGGCTACGCAGCCGCTCTCGATGTTGCCCAGCAGCGGCCGATTCAAGACGGCCGCACTGCCTAGTGTGCCTAACGTGAATGCCTCGGCGACGGAGAACGCCTCGGCTCCGTGCGTGACGCGCTGAAGCAACATCGCCTGCCGCGCCTCAGCGAGCATGTTGCCCCCGTCGTTGCTGGAACTCCCGTCGACCGCGAGCCCGACGCGAGCACCGGCGTCCAACAGCGCACGGATCGGCGCCACGCCGCTACCCAAGCGCATGTTGGAGCATGGGCAGTGCGCAATGCCCGTCTTCGTCTCGACCAGTCGGCGGATGTCGGCTTCGTCCAGATGCACGCAGTGCGCCAGATAGACGTCCGCACCGAGCCAATCAACGCTGTCCAATAGCTCAATGGGTCGAACGCCGAACCGCTCTAGGCAGTACTTCTCCTCGTCGAGCGTCTCCGCCGCATGTGTGTGAAGCAAGGCACGACGCTCGCGCGCGAGTACAGTCGTGTCCCGCATCAACTCCGGACTCACCGAGAACGGCGAGCAAGGTGCGAGGTCTATCCGCCGCATCGCCTCGGGAGCTGGGTCGTGAAACGCATCCAGGGCTCGGCGGCAATCTTCGAGAATGACGTCCTCGGCCTGCACGCACACGTCGGGCGGCAGGCCACCGGCGGATTGCCCAACGCTCATGCTGCCGCGGCAGGCGTGGATGCGCATGCCCATCGACTCGGCGGCGTCCAGGACGGCCTCGATCCGCACGTCGCTGCCGGCGGGGAACACGTAGAAGTGATCGCTCGTCGTCGTGCAGCCGGAGAGCTGCAGTTCGGCGATGCTGATCTGCGCCGCGGCCTTGACGGCTTCGTAGTCGAGGTGCTGCCATCGCTTGTAGAGCTGCGTCAGCCAGCCGAACAACGGGGCGTCCTGCACGGGCTTGAGGCCGCGTGTGAGACTTTGGTAGAGATGGTGATGCGTATTGATGAGGCCGGGGATGATGATGTGGCGGGAGGCATCGATGACGTTGGATGGGGCAGGCTTATCGCTTCCCGTTGGGGCGCGGCTGAAGGTTGTGCTTGGCGCGACTTGGGTGATGAGCCCCCCCTCGATCTCTATCGTGTGATCGTCCAGCACGGTCGGCTTGCCGTCGCGTTGGGCGATGAGTGAGGCGTGTTCGATTCTCGTTCTCATTCGACCCACCATTCTCTCATTTCGTCATGCTCGCATGGGGCGGCGTCAACGCAGAGGGCGTCTCGGGAGACTCGCCTCGCAACATTTCCCAGACGCGCTGCGGCGTGCAGGGCGTCTGGGTTGGTCGTGTGCCGATGGCGTTGCCGATGGCGGAGAGGACGGCCGGTGTCGACGCGATGAGTGGCGGCTCACCGACCCCCCGGGCACCAAAGGGGCCGCCGGGATCACCGTGTTCCAGGATCACGGTCTCGATATCGGGCACATCGCGAAGGGTCGGGATGATGTAGTCGGTAAAGCTCGCGTTCATCATCCGGCCGTCTCGCATGATGACTTCTTCCATGATCGCCATGCCGATGCCTTGGGCTGTGCCACCGACGATTTGCCCGGCGACGGACTGTGGATTGATCGCCTTGCCGACATCGTGACATGCGATGTGACGCTCGACGCGCAGCTCACCCGTCTCGATGTCGACGACGACCTGCGATATGTGGCAGCCAAACATGTAGGTGGCAAACGCTCGCGGCGAGAGACCCGTATCGAAGTCTTCGCAGACCGTTCGCGGCCGGAACACGCCGGCCGCCTCCAGCTTGTACCCGCGACGGCGACCTGCCTCGATCACGTCGGCCAGCGGCACGCCGATCGTCGGATCGAACTTCCCCACGACACGACCGTCGGCCAGATCGAGTTCGTTCGGATGAACGCTCGCCAACGAGCCGGCGATATCCAGCATCTCCTCGCGAAGCTCTGCGGCGGCGAGCTTGACGGCGTTGCCGGTGAAGTAAGTCTGTCGCGTCGCCGACGAGGAGCCGCCTTCCGGCGTTTCGTGCGTGTCGGCGGTGAGGACATCCACGCTCGACAGCGGCAGGCCGAGTACCTCGGCGGCGATCTGCCCCATGATCGTGATCAAGCCCTGGCCGTAGTCCACGCCGCCCGTTCGCAATTCCAGACGACCGTCTTCGGTAAACCGAACGACGGCGCGACTCGCATCGGGGAAGCCGTCGCCGTAGCCCATGCCGAAACAGGCCACACTGATGCCGACGCCGCGGCGCTCGTGCGCCGCGAGCGGGCGGTCCGACTTGGGCCCCGTCTCGAGCTGCTTCATCGCCGCGTCCATGCATTTGATGCACTTCTTGCTAGTGTTGGGCGCAA
>CAYYPB010000089.1:0-8602 GCA_964473405.1 uncultured Planctomycetaceae bacterium | reverse complement strand
ACCCGGAGACGGCGCAGGCGGAGCGACGGGCGGCAGCAGCGGTGCCGGCGGCGGCACGGGCGGCGGCGTGATCTAGCGCGAATGCATCTTCCCGTGCGACTGGCTAGCCGCCTCTGTTTAGCGGCGCCCCAACGGGAAGCGCTAAGGTAGCCAAGCGGCGCTTCCCGTTGGGACGCGGCTAAACGAGCGAATGCAATCGCCACGCCGCTGTCCGTCGCGACGCGCGGATGTCTCGACGATATCATGGTCAAGCATGTCGTTCCTTCTGGATTGCCCAGCTTGCCGCAAAGCCGTGACCGGCTCGGAGGATCTCGTCGGTCGGGTCATGGCCTGCCCGCACTGTGCGAGCCACTTTATATTGCCGCGAGAGGGAGAGGCCGCGGTGCCCGTCGCGCAGCCGACGGGTAACCTGACGGCTGGCGCGACTGCCCGATTCACGTTTGATTGCCAGCGGTGCGGCTCGATCCTCGAAGCCAAGGGCGAGATGAGTCGTAGCCAGGGACGTTGCCCCACGTGCGGGGCCGTGTTCGTGATCCCTCGCATCGACCCGCGGTCGGGCCTGCCCATCGATACGGCGGCGGTCCCCGATGATGGTCAGCTTCCCACGCCGATGCACGCCTACGCGACGGCGGGTCACAAGGCCCCCAAAATCCGTCGCCTGGACAACGGCGAGCAGGTGATCCTCTGCGGCCAATGCGGCCAGCAGATGCCAATTGACGCCAACACATGCAGCCAGTGCGGCGTGCCGTTCACAATGGAAGGCGCGTCGGCGATCGTTCACTCCGGCCCGAGTCCCAACAAGCTGGCGAACGCGGCGTTGACCGTGGGGATTCTCTCCTTGTTGACGTTCTTCTGTTTTGGCGTGCTCGGTCCGGTGGCGATCGGACTGGGCATCGCCGGCGTCGTTCGTGCGGACAAGCTGGGCCCTGCGAGACCGGGTCGAGGCATGTCGATCGCGGGTATCGTCTGCGGTGGGGTTGCGTTGATCGCGTTCGGGCTGATGCAGGCGTTGTAGGCGGAGCATCGCGTGATCCCCGACAGGACCGCCGCAGCATTGCCCGCAAAGCCGCGGCATCACAAAGCCGCCGATGGTATCGGCGTTCCGAGCCCAGGCGTCCGTCGCAATGCGCCGATACTCTTGGAGAATGATCACTTGAGGTCCGACATGAACTCGCGCATCCTCTCAGCATTGTCTCGCATCCGAACGAAGGCCGACGCGGTGTTGGACTCCGCGAGCGGTCAGACGCGGCGACCGGTTCTCCGTCGGCACAACGAATCCAGCGTCAAGGGCTTGTTTCTGATCGGCGATCTGGCCGGTGCGCCGGTCATCAAGATGGCGATGGAACAGGCCGTCCGCGTGATCGACCACATCGCCTCGCTGTCCGGCGCGAAGGCCGTTAGCCCGGTGCGGCGTGCGCCGGAAGTTCTGGATGTCCTGGTCGTCGGGGCGGGTGCGGCGGGACTCAATGCCGCGTTGCAGTGCAAGGAGCGGGGCCTGAGCTGCCTCGTCATCGAGAAGGGCCGGATCGGCGAGACGATCGAGAGCTTTCCCGAGGGTAAGTGGATCTACGCTGAGCCGACGGATCGACCGGCCGAGGGTCGGCTGTGGTTCCAAGGTGCGACGAAAGAGGACTTGCTTGCCAAGTGGCGGCAGGCGGTTAGCGACGACGACCTGTCGGTCGAAGTGAACCAGACACTCACCGGCGTCCGCAAGCTCGGCGATGTGTTCCATGTCACCACACGGATCGGCATCGACGGGCCCGAAGCGGTCCACAAGGCGCGTCGCGTCGTGATCGCCACGGGTCAGCGCGGCAATCCACGGAAGCTCGGCGTTGAGGGCGAGTCGCAGGACCACGTCCACCATCGCCTCTATTCGCCGCGAGCGCATGTGGGCGAAAACATACTCATCGTCGGCGGCGGCAACAGCGCCGTCGAGGCGGCGCTCGTGCTCTGCGAACGCAATCGCGTCACGCTCAGCTATCGCGGCGATGCGTTCGGCCGGATCTTCGCGGACAACCGCCGCAAGGTGGACGCGGCGATTCGCGATGGCAAGATCGACGTGCTGTGGAACTCGACGGTCGGTCGGTTTGATCGGGACACCGTCTCGTTGAGTATCGTCGAGGCCGGCGACGCGGGGGAGTCCAAGGAGATCACCCGGCACGTTGACCGTGCCTTCGTGCTGATCGGTGCGGAGTTGCCGACGGCCTTCCTGAAATCGCTGGGCGTTCGACTCGAAAACGAATGGCAGGGAAAGCCTGCCCTGGCGATCGGGCTGACGGGGATGGCGTTCGTGTTGCTGTGGTCGATGGCGGCGTTCGGACTGCGCGACTGCGCCGCTTCGATGCGACTGGCGTTGGGTCTCGGGGCGCTGGTCGGTCCGGCGCTCGCGCTCGCTTGGCGGGGACGGTTTCGTGGGGATCGATACGCTTGGCTCGGCCTGTCGTTCATCGTCTGCATGACGATCTATGGCATCGCCAAGAGTCTGGAACCGTACAAAACGCTGTTCGGCGTGGCGCCCGGCGGCACGATCGAGTTCATGTTCTTCGGCTCGCTGCGCAGCGGGGCGTTTCTCTACACGGTGGCCTACTGCGTCGTGATGACCGTCTTCGGCGCGATGGCGATGAAGCGTTGGGGCTTCGACCACAAGGACAAGTCCCAGATCGCTCGATATTGCTGCCTCATCGGTTGCCAGTGGGTGTTCTTCTTCATCGGCCCCGAGTTGGCCTATCGCTATGTCATTCAAGGAACGCCGAGCGATGGTTCGACCTATCTCGCATTGAAGGAGACGATCCAAAGCTCCACGCCGCGCCACGCTTTTCAGAGGGACGCCCTGAGCCATGAGGGCGGTCTGCCCGGCATCGTTCGGATGCTCTATCCCGACAAGAACGCCGCAGATCTGGCAGCGGCAGCGGAGGACTTGGCGTCAGGTTTCGAGCGAGAGGGCACGCTGGCAACAGATGCCGTGCCTTCGCAGGTGGTGATGGCGGTCCTCGTCGTCGACCGTGGCTGGGACGGTCCTCGCGCGATCCAGGCGCAGAAGCTGGCCGAGCAGAGCGGTCGTGGCTACGGACTGTTGTACGCATGGCCCCTTTCGACCGGGACGTTCTACGGCGATCCGCCCTTGTTTTGGGCGATCTGGGGCGTGCTGCTGTCGTTCGTGTTCGTGCCGATCTTCGTCTTGTTCCACGGCAAGCGTTATTGCAGTTGGATTTGCGGGTGCGGCGGGCTGGCCGAAACGCTCGGCGATCGCTGGCGGCATCTGGCACCCAAGGGCCCGGTGGCCATGCGGCACGAGCGCGTCGGCACCTGGCTACTGGGCGTTGCCGTGGCCGTCCTGCTGGTCACGCTCTCCATCGATACTTGGAAGCTGATCGGCCTGCCCGCGTGGACAGCCGATCGCGCCCGGGCATGGCATAGCCTGCTCGTGGATGTGTGGGCGGCGGGCATCCTGCCAGTCACACTTTACCCATTCCTGGGGGGCAAGGTCTGGTGCCGATTCTGGTGCCCCCTGGCCAAGATGATGGAGATCACCAGCCGGCTGTTCACCAAGTTGGGCATCAGCCGTTTCCGCATCGAGGCCGATGATCGCTGTATCGCCTGCGGAGAGTGTACGCGGTACTGTCAGGTGGGGATCCCGGTCATGCAATACGCACTGAAGCGGCAGACGCTGGACAACGCGACGAGCAGTTGCATCGGCTGCGGCATCTGCGTGACCGTCTGTCCGATGGATACGTTGAGTCTCGGCAGCAAGGCGAACCAGTAGGGCGGCCGGGTCCGTCGCACTGCTTGCTTCGCAAAAGGATGATGTCATGGCGAGTGATTCGCACACGGTCGAGCGTTCTCGATGTACCGATCTGACCGGCGGTCGACGTCTCGAATGGCTCGTGACGAACGGCTGCGGCGGCTTTGCCATGGGGACCGTCAACCAAATGTTGACGCGGCGATATCACGGCCTGCTCGTGGCGGCAATCGATCCGCCCGTCCAACGATACGTTCTGCTCGCCAAGCTGGACGCCACGGTCAGCATCGAAGGTCTGACGTACGAACTGGCCACCAACGACTACGCCGAGACCGTGCATCCTCACGGCTACAAACGGCTCGAGTCGTTTTCGCTTCGTCCGTTCCCAACATGGCTCTGGCGAACGGGCAAGGCCCTGATCGAACAGACATTGTGTATGGTTCACGGCGAAGACACGACGTTCGTTCGCTATCGACTGCTGGAGGGGGAGCAAGAAGTCGAGTTGACGGTCCATCCTTTGTGTACGAGTCGGCATTCTCATCATCTGACCGACGCCGATGTGATGGGCTCGCCAAACGTCGAATCGGACGGTGAGGTTCTCCGATTCGCATGGGCCAACGGACGACCGAGTTGGCAACTGGCACACACGGGCGAGTTCCAGTCCCGTCCCGATTGGTTCTACCGATTCATGTTGGCTGCCGAGCAGGAGCGCGGCCAGGAGGACGCATCTCAGGACTTGTTCACGCCGGGCCCGATCCGGCGAACGTTGCGGCGAGACGACACCGAGGGCCTCGTCATCGCCGCGTCCACGCACGCTCGACCGCCGTCGGGCTGCGACGCGGGGTTCGCGGCAGCCAAGCTGCGGGACGAACAATCGCACCTCGGCCTCACCGGCGACGACGCCTTGCTCGATCCGCTCGTCCGCGCGACCGATGCCTTCATCGTCCGCCGGGACGAAGACTTGAAGACGGTGATCGCGGGCTATCCGTGGTTCGGCGATTGGGGCCGGGATACGTTCATCTCGCTCTCGGGGCTGTGTCTCGTGCCGGGCCGTTTCGCCGAAGCGAAGAAGATCATCCGCGCCTTCGCCCGTCACGCGGACCAGGGCATGATTCCCAATCGCTTCCCGCCGTTCGGCGAGCCGCCGGCGTACAACACGGTGGACGGCACGCTCTGGTACATCCACGGGATCGATCGATACCTGTCCTACACAGGGGATTGGACGCTGATCGCCGACGAGTTGTTCGTCGTTGTGAAGGATATCCTCGAAGCCCACGAACGTGGGACGCGACACGGCATCGGCATGACGGACGACGGGCTGCTCACGCAGGGCGAGGAGGGTCTGGCCCTGACGTGGATGGACGCCAAACTGCCCGACCTCGTGGTCACGCCGCGTCGGGGTAAGGCCGTCGAGATCAACGCACTCTGGTACAACGCGCTCGTGATCGGCGCGGCCTATGCGAAGCGCATGGGCGATGTCGCTACCGCGGATCGGTGGGGCCATCTCGCCGAGCGCGTGCGGGTCGCCTTCAACGAACGGTTCTGGAACGAGGCGACGAACTGCTTGCTTGACATCGTCGACGTGGACGGTGAGGCCGGGCGCGACGACGCGGCCGTGCGTCCCAACCAATTGATGGCGATTAGCCTGACGCATCCGGTTCTCGATCCCGCGCGGCATCGTGCGGTCGTCGACGTCTGCGAGCGTGCGTTGTGGACGCCGCTGGGCATGCGGACGCTGGCACCGAACGATCCGAACTACGGCGGCAGATTCGAGGGCGACATGCGCGCGCGAGATTCGGTCTATCACCAGGGCACGGTGTGGCCGTGGTTGTTGGGCCCGTTCGTGACGGCCTACGTCCGCGCCCACGGGGGCGATGCCGACGCGCGGCGGCGTGCCCGGAAGTTCCTCGATGGCTTGTTACCGCATCTGAGCGACGCGGGTTTGGCGAGCGTGACCGAGGTGGCCGATGGCGACGATCCGCATCTGCCGGGCGGCTGTCCGTGGCAGGCGTGGAGCGTGGCCGAGCCGTTGCGCGTGTTGTGCGAAGACATATTGCAGACGCATCCGGCGGCCGGGGCCGGGGACATGGCATCCGACGCCGTTGCATCTAGCGCGATGGCGTAGGTCGTCGATACCGCGCGAGGACCGCCGATACCATCGGCGGCTTTATGGCGCGGCCGGCATCTCGTGATAGCTGTGCCACAACAGGTGCGCCCCGTTTTCGAGCCTGTTTTCTCGGATGTGCTGCATGGCACCTGCCAGGGTCTTGGCGGTGTAAGTGGGGTCGAGTCGCAAGCCCTCGATGTTCTCGAACTCTCGGCCGAGCGATTCGCCCTCCGTCGTCGGCTTGGCGTAGCCCTCTCCCAATGCCGAGTTGACGACCGTCAGTCGAGCGGCGTCGAGGTTCACTTCGGGCACCGATGGGTCCAGTCGTCGCATGAGTCGCCACGTTCGTCGTGCGAGTCGCGCCCATCGCCGTGGCGTGCAATACCATCGATACGACACCGTGACGCCGACGAGCCGAGGCGAGAGCCCGGCGAGCTTGCAGCCCAGCGCCAGGCCCGCCGCCATCCCCAGGCTGCCGAGTGCGAAGTAGATCGTGTCGGGCAGCGGAAGCTGTCTGGCGTCTATTTGTCGTTTCAGCTCGAAGGCGGCGTTGACGTGGCCCAGGCACGCCAGCGGCGACGAACCGCCCGGCGGGAGAAGCATCGCGGCCTGCCCGTTAGGGCCGGCGCGGCGTTTGATGAGTTGCCACACGAGCCGAGGCGCCAGCGTCACGACGTTGGCCGGGACATAGGTCGCGCCGGCCGCCTTGCCCGACGCGAGGTTGCGGCGGACGTACTCCGCATCAGGCTGGGGTACAATCACGGCCGCCGTGTCGATCCCCAGTTGCCTCGCATGACAGGCGGTCTTGCAGATGTGATGGCTGCCGGCCGTACCGAACACGATCAGCGTGCGGATGTTCCGCCGCAGCGCATCGCCCAGCAGAAACTCCAGGCCGCGCACCTTGTTGCCACCGCATGTTGCGTGGCTCAGGTCTTCACGCTTGACGTGCAGGGAGGCCAGGCCGTGCGCTCCAGCGAATCGCCCGGCCGCTACGACCGGCGTGGGCCAATCGCCGATCGGATGCCAAGCCACGGCTTTGGCGAGACGCGGAAACCGCTCGAAAAGTGGCAAGGGCGGGCTGTCGTGGGTCGCAGTCATCGTTGGACCAAGTCTTCGACGACGCGCTCGGCCAACGCGGCGATCGTCATGGACGGCGGTACGCCTGTCGGTCCCGGCAGCAGGCTCCCGTCCGCGACGTAGAGGCCCGAGTAGCCGAACACCTCGCCCAGCGGGCCTGCCACTCCGCGCTCCGGCGAATCGGCCATCGCAGCGCCGCCCAGCGGATGGACGGTCACCGGCAGTCGCCGCACGAGCGGCTTGGGCGGCACGACGAGCCGCGCGCCGGTCGCGTCGGCAAGGTCTTTCAATGCGGCCAATGACTGTTCGTGAAAGGCAGCGCCGCGGTCGGCATCGAAGCGGTGGACCAGAGCGCCTTTTCGCCCCAGCACGAGTCGACCAGGGTTGTCGCAGAGCCCCATCGTCCCGAGCGACCACGTGCATCGGTCCACAGGCCGCAGACGCATCCCGCCGAACCACTTGGCCGGGTTGAGCAGCCCCGCGAAACTGCCGAAGTCGTACGGCACGAGGCCGGTTTCCATCACAAACAACCGCTCGTCCTTCCACCGATCGATCCAGGCCGTGACCGGTGGCCCCGAGTCGGGGGCCATGTCGGGTTCCGGGCCAACGAGAAGACCGCCGAAATCGCCATTGGTCGAGAATCCACGCCCCAGGGCGTCCGACAAAGCGGACAGCGTCCCGAGCGCGTCGCGGCAGTGGAGTAGCAGTCGGTTCGTGCCGAGGGTCCCGGCTGCCACGACGACCTTCGGCGATCGCAGCGCGCCGTCTCGGGGCGAGTCGTCGGACAAGTCGGTGAACTCGACGCGGTAACCGCCGGCCTCTGGGGCAATCGCCTGGACCGTGTGCAGCGGGCGGGTCTCGGCCCCTGCGGCAGCGGCCTCAGCGAGATACGTTTCAGTCAGGGTCCGTTTGCGGGCCGTGCCGCCGCCGGAGAGCCATGTCACGAGTTCGTGATAGACGCCTCCGGCCTCACGAGGACGTTGGAGTTCCGTCGGATCGTCGGGCCAGTTCATCGCCAACGGCAGACGCCTGACCTCACGGCCCGTGTTGCGGCCGATCGTTTCGAGTGCGGTCGTGCGAGGGAGCGACCGCGGCAAGGGCGTCGGGGCGATCATCGCCTCGACGCGGTCGAAGTAAGGAGCCATCGCGGCCGAGTCAATGCCCGACGGCCAATGCGTGTCGAACACATCGGGCGGCGGTCGGATGGTGACGGCCGTGTAGATGTTCGACCCACCGCCGACCGCGCTGGCCGACAGAGCGAGCAGTCCTTTGAGGCGGTGAAGTTCGAGCAGGCCGGGCTTGGCTGGGCCGTGGAAGATGGGCTCGCCGCCGGCCCGCATGGCTTCGTAGGCCGCCGCGGTCATGTGGCGGCCCCGTTCGAGGACGAGGACGCGCAGGCCCGCCGCCGCCGCGCGATGCGCGACGACAGCCCCGCCGAAGCCGGAGCCGACGACGATCAGATCGCAATCCCAGTGCGCCATGGTGAACCTGTTATACTCGCCGCGCGGGGCGTTTGCGACCGTGGAGCAGGAATGCGTGACGCGCGGTAGTGGCGGAACGACGCTCCATGGTCGCCGTTGCCGGAACGCCGCCCCAAAGCCCACGGCTGGCAAGCCGTGGGGCGGCCCTCGCGAAATCCCGCCGATACCATAGGCGGGTGCAGGGCGGGAAACCGCCCA
>CAYYPB010000088.1:0-8638 GCA_964473405.1 uncultured Planctomycetaceae bacterium | reverse complement strand
AAGGCTGGTGCGCGCGTCGATGTCTCGCTGTGCGTCGTCCGCATCCTCGGCCGCTTCGATGCGGAACTGCTTCGCGAAATCGTCGAGGTCGCGGACCAATGCGTCGCGAACCTCGGACTCGTCTTCCACGCAGAGTATCGTGATACGTCTCATGGGGATCGACCCTCATCGGACAACTGCGGCGGGCGGACCGGCAGGGTGACACTGACACAGGTGCGGCCCGGCTTGGACGTCATTTCGATCGTGCCGCCGTGCCGCGCGATGATCTGTTTGCAGATTGTCAGGCCCATGCCGAGCCCGAAGCCGGTCTTGGCCTTCTTCGTGGTGAAGTTGAGCTCGAACACACGGGCCAGCGACTCGGGCGGAACGCCAGGCCCGGAGTCGGTGATGCGGACGCGAACGCGGCCCGGCTTCGGCGCGTCGGTTTCAATGCGAAGGACGCCCTCGCCATCCATCGCTTGCAGGGCGTTGGAGATGACATTGGTCCACACTTGGTTGATCTCTCCGACGCGGCACTCGATTTCGGGCGTGTCCCCAAACTCCTTGACGACCTCGATGCCGCGAAGGGCAGGCCCGAACATGAGCAGTGTGCCCTCGATCCCCTCGTGCAGGTCGATGCCGGCGACGGGGCTCTGGTCGCCGCGCGTATAGGCGCGAAGGCTCTTGACGATCGCCGTGATTCTCTCGCTGCATGTGGACGTGTTGCGGAGCGACCGGCCGATCTGGTGATACCGGGCGAGGCTGTCGAGCAGACGGTCTCTCTTCTTGCCGGTGAGTCTCCCGAACATCTCCCGATACCGCTCCAACGTTGTGATGCCGGCCTTGACCAGCCGTTGGGCCATGTCATCACCGCCGACGGCCTTGGCCAGCGTGGCACGTCGTTCTCGCAACTGGCGAGTGGACAAAGGCTCGCTCGTCATGGCCGAGAGCATGCAGGTCTTGATTCGATCTCCGTCGGGCAACTCACCCAGGATCGCGACCAGGTCTTCGCGCAGGAAGTCCGCCGCCCGTTGAATCGCTGCGACGGGGTTGTTCAACTCGTGGGCCACGCCCGCACAGAGTTGGCCGAGTGTTGCCATCTTCTGCGATTCGACGAGCTGGGTTTGGGATTCCTCCAGTTCGCGCAGGGTACCGGCGAGTTGATTCCGTTCGTCTCGCAGTTGGACGTTGAGTTGCCCGACTTCGAGCAAGAGGCCGGCTGTTCGCTTACTGCGTTCTCCGATCGTGCGGATCAGCGTGCTGACGATGTAGCCGCTGAGCATCGGTTCAGCCTGTAGGGCCGTTTCGAGTTGTTCGAGACTCAGCGGAATGACCGTGATGTCGGACGTCGCTCGCCAAGTGTAGAACGCACGGTGTCCGTGGGCTAGGGCGACGAGGCCGATGACACCCCCGTCGGATTGCGTGTGGACGGCGATCTCCCGGGCGCCGGTCGAGTGGGACAACTGAACCTGCCCATCGAGCAGAATGGAGAGTGTGTCTACGGGTTCGTCCTGACGGAGCAAGACCGTTCCGGCTGCGTGTTCTCGGCGAGCAGGCGTGCCCAGGGCGTCGTCGATTTCGGCGACCATGGCGCGTTGGACCTGCTCGTCGTTCATACCGATGTTGGCGAGGAAGCTGAGCTTGAGCGAGGCGATTTGCGAAACGAGCGTTTGGCGTTCTTGTCGCGTGTGGGTGAAAGCGCGGGGAAACTGGTCCGTGTCGATGACGTCCCCGAGTCGGTCCACTTCTTCGGGGGCGTGGCGTGTGAAGTAGCCGGTGACGAGCGATCGGACGCAGACGCGCAGCGATTCGGCGGTCCACGGCCTCGGGAGTACGCGGTGCAGCGCTCCTTGATCGAGCGCCCGCGTCAGGTCCTCGACCGTGACGCGGGAGGAAGCGACGACCTTGCGCGTTGCGTGGGACTCCGGCCGATCGCGCAGGGCGAGCAGCAGATCGACGCCCGACATGCCGGGCAAGGCTTGTTCGGTGATGACCAACGGTGCGCGAACGCCCGACGCGCTCAGGCGGTCGAGCAGGGCCAGGGCTTGCTCGCCATCGGTACACGCCCGCACGTCGATCAGTGGGCCGCAGATCTCGGCGACCTCGTTGCGCAGCGACCCGCATGTCGCCGCATCGCCGTCGACGCAGATCGCCACATAACCGCCTGGTTGTGCGGGGCCGCGGGTCATGAAGACAAAATCCCCAAAGCACTCCAGAACCATTGTCCGCACAATAGGAACAAAAGCCAGCCGGCGCCGCCGACCAGGGCCCCGATCAGGGCGATGTCCTTCGTACGAACGGCACCGGTACTGACGGCGACGGCGTTCGGAGGCGTGCTGATGGGCAGGGCCATCGCCAGTGACGAACCGACCGCGACGAAGACCGCTGCGGCGATCGGCTGCATGGTGATACCCTCACTCGTTGCCAGCGTCATGGCGAGTGGCACGAGAAGGTTGGCCGTGGCACTGTTCGAGATCACGGTACTCATCAGCAGGGCGACGAGCGAGAGCAGGCCGATGATCATCAGCGTCGACATGCCGTTCCATTCGATCAGCCCGAGCAGCCAGGCATCGAGGCCCGTCTTCCCGACGCCCACGCCGAGTGCGATGCCACCGGCGACGAGCCACAGGACGTGCCAGTGGATCGACTGAAGATCCTTGGGGCCGAACACGCGGGTCGACAGCAGCACAACGACGGGCACAAAGCCGACGATGCCCGAACTCATGCCGTGAATGCCCTCGGTTAGCCACAGCAGAATGGTCCCGGCAAAGGTGACATAGAAGACCTTGGCGGGGAGCGTGTTGTTGAACGTGGACTCGATGTTGATCTCGATGGTCCGACCGCCGAAACGGTAGATGCGTGCGAGGAGTAGCCAGACGACGAAGAGCAGGATCGCCACGAACGGGAGCATCATCAGCATCCATTGGAGAAAGCCGAGCGAGATGCCCGCCTGCGCGAGCGCGCTGATGGCGATGGCGTTGGGCGGTGTGCCGATGGGCGTGCCCATGCCGCCGACGTTGGCCGCGATGGGGATGCAGAGCGCGAGCCCCGCCCGCATACGGTCGCCGGCCGGCAGTTGATGGATGACCGGCAGGACGACCGCCATCATCGTCGCGGTCGTGGCGGTGTTGCTCATGAACATCGAGAAGACGGCGGTGATGCCGATGAGCCCGAGGAGGATCATTCGCGACGACGTCCCCAGCGGGCGCAGCAGCACGCGGGCCAAGTTACGGTCCAGGTCGAACTTGGCGGCACCGTGGGCGAGGAAGAACCCGCCGAGAAAGAGCATGAGCACCGGAGCCGCGAGGGTTCCGAAGAAGATGCGATAGGACGGCGGCGTGAAGCCCTCGGGGATGCCGAGCAGGCTCTTGTCGCTGACGAGGAGGATTTCGAGCAGGATGATGATCGTCGCAGTCGCGTGAAGCGGGACGGCCTCGGTGACCCACAGCACGACCGCTGCGAGAAACAGGGCGAAGATGCGATGGCCTTCGACGGAGAGCCCGGGGAAGTGGACGACGAAAGGCAGGGCGAACGCTGCACAGGCGACAACGAGGCCGATCCACCGGCCGGGCGTCATCGCGGGTGCCGTTGTCGGGACTCTTCGACCAGCCTTGGGTCGCAACGCCAACGTCTCCAGTATCTCCGCCGCTGATCATACATCGACGTCGGGCAGAGAGATCTTCATGTCAAAGCCCTATCAGTACATCGCGCAGGGGACGTATTCTCGAACTGACCGATCAGGTGAGCGGCCCTGATTCGCTGCTTCACATCCGCACGGAGCGGGCGGAGGACTTGGAGATGTCGAGTTCCTCCATCTTGCGATAGAGGCTGGATAGGCCGATGCGGAGCCGTTGGGCCGTGGCTGCTCGATTGTTGCCGCATTGGAGTAGGGCTCGCATGATGTGCTTGCGTTCGAACTCTCGTGCGGCGGCGCGCAGGCCCAGGGTCTGGAAGGCGGGCGATGCGTGCTTGGCGGAGGCGATCGACAGATCGTGCCGTCGGATGGGCTCGTCTCCCGCGAAGATCAAGGCCCGCTCGATCACGTTCTCCAGCTCGCGGACGTTTCCGGGCCACTTGTGGGCGCACATGGCATCGAGGGCACCGTCCTCCAGGCCCGGACAATGGCACTTCAACTCGGCGTTGTACTTCTCTATGAAGTGGGTCACGAGGGATGGGATGTCTTCGGGCCGGTCGCGCAACGGGGGCAGGGTGAGCTGGACCACGTTGAGGCGATAATAGAGATCATCGCGGAAATCGCCTGACTTGACGGCCTCCTCGATGTTGCGGTTCGTGGCCGCGATGATCCGAATGTGGACGGGCCTCGACCGCACTTCGCCGACGCGCGTGATGGCCTTCTCCTCGATGGCTCGGAGGAGGATCGCCTGCCCGATCATCGGCAGATTGGCGATCTCGTCGAGGAAGAGCGTTCCTTCGTTGGCGGCCTCGAAGAATCCGATGTGGTCGGAGTCCGCGCCGGTGAAAGCACCGCGGCAGTAGCCGAAGAATTCGCTCTCGACGAGTGTCTCCACGATTCCGCCACAATTGACGGGTACGAACGGTCTGTCCCTTGTGATGCCGCTAAAGTGCAGCGTGCGAGCCAGGACCTCCTTGCCCGTGCCGCTCTCACCACTGATCAGAACGCTGCTCATTGTTTGGGAGACGGGATCGAGCGTCTTGCGAATCTCCTGAACGGACGCGGAGTTCCCGATCATGTCGGGGACGTTCTGGGTTCTTCGGATCTGTTCGCGGAGGAGCTTGTTCTCGCGGCAGAGCCCACCGTGTGCGATGAGGCGTTTGACCTTGAAGACCAGCTCGTCGAGGATGAGAGGCTTGCAGAGGTAGTCTTTGGCCCCGAGCTTCATGGCCTCGGCGGCCGTGTCCACATGGCCGAAGGCCGTGATCACGATGATGCCGGCATCGGGCGCCAGCTTTGCGGCATGGCCGAGCAAGTCGATACCGGAAACGCCGGGCATGCGCAAGTCCGTGATGATGGCATCGATCGTCGTGGTTCGCAGGGCGTCCAACGCCACGCTGCCGTCCGGGCAAGCGATGACGTCAAAACCCTCTTCGCGAAGCACCATCGTCAAGTTCTCTCTGAGCGTGTCTTCGTCGTCGGCCAGCAGGATGGTCGTGTTACTCATTGTTCGTATCCGGGGAGATAGTCAAAACGGGAAGATGAACGATGAATCGGGCTCCCTCTCCAACCGCAGAATGGCACGCGATGGTGCCACCGTGCTTTCGAACGATGCTGCGACTGACTGCCAGGCCGAGGCCCGTTCCCTGGCCCGGCGCTTTCGTCGTGAAGAACGGCTCGAACACCTGCTGTCGAAGCTCGGGTTCGATGCCGCGGCCCGTGTCCTCGAAGGTGAAGACAATCGCGTCGTGTAGGTGGGCCGATCGGATTCGGAGTTTGCCTCCGTCGGGCAGGGCGTCGAGGGCGTTGAGCCCGAGATTGATGAAGACCTGTTGCAGTTGGCCCATCAGGGCGTAGGTTCGCGGGAGCGTGTCGGCCGGCTCGAACTCGATGTCGATATCTCGGGCTCGCTTGTCGTAGGTGACGAGTTGGACCGCATCTCGCAGGGGCTGGTTGACGTCGCCCTTCTCCCAGTACTCGGGGCCGGGTCTTGCTAGGCCGACCAACTGTCGCACGATATTGGAGATACGCTTGATGTGCGCTTCGATGAGATCGAGCTTCTGGGAGACATGGGGGTCGGCCTGGCGTCGTTTGAGCAACTGGGCGACGGAGGAGATGCTCGACAGTGGGTTGCCCACCTCGTGGGCGATGCCGGCGGCGATCTGACCGATCGCGGCCATCTTCTGTTTCTCGACCATCTGCTTGCGCATGCAGTCGACGCGGGCCGTCTGCGTCTCGAGCATGAACATGAGCGTGTTGAAGCTCTCGCCGAGTTGTGTCAGCTTGTCGGGACAACACACCTTGTACACGAGACAATCGTGGCATTGCTGCAAGTGGATGTCGGCTACGCCGGTTCCGTCGCCGCAGGCCGTCATTTGCCAGCACCGTTCACTGGCGATCTGGTACACGGGGCATTCGACCTTCTCGCGCCGCAAGAGCTCGCGCCCACGGGCAAGGTGAGGGTTCTCGAATCGCAACTGCTCGGCGGGATCGCCCTTGTACGACTCGAGCAATCGGGCGATTCGCTCGGCCGTCTCGGACAATGACCGTTGCTGGCGGCGCATGAGCAGATACACTGCCGTGCTGGCGACGATCGTGGCCACGGCCGCACGGACCGTGAGCAGGAAGTGACGCATCGCCGTCGACATGTCTGGGACGATTCGCCGCTCGATCTCGTCCCAGCCGACGAAAAATACTGCGAAGGTGGCCATCGCGATCAAGAGGGAATGGGCGCGAAGCCCCAGGAACTTGGCGGCCTGTCGCCCGGTCGCATGCGCGCGCGGCTGGACTGTCCGAGGCGCTAGGCCAGAGGTCGCTTCGAGCCGGTGAGAATCACGAGCGGCCCCGCTTCCGGCTGCGGAGGCGGCGCGGGATGCCGACCCGACGTCGGGGCGTCCCGGCGTTCGCTGTGCTGCTGCCTCGCTTTGGACGATCTGCTGCGCGTTCATGCTGCCGCTCGCGTACGACCGGGCGAGCCGTCCAGGCGGCGCACAACGACCGGCAGCGCCTCGGCCCGGTCGTGGAGAGAGGGGCAAGTCGCGTGCCGCGCCCATGCCGGCGTCCTCATGCGCTCGCAGGGCCTGCGCAGCGTCGTCGCCCAGTGTTCCCTGTGACTCGATTTCGGTGGGGCGAACAGGTCCCAGAATCGGGAGAAGGGCCGGCGGGATCGCGATACCAGCTCTCTGGCGATGGTCCCGCACAGCGTTTGGCCCAAGATGGGGGCATTGATCCAGTCCATGGCCGAGGTTCTCCCATTCTCGGGAATGAGGAGATCGCGGGCGGTCGCGGTTATCAGGCTTCCCGGACGGCTACGCATTCTCGGCTGCGAGAGCTTCGCGGATTCGCTGTTTCGAGAACGCACGGTCGGCGATATCTCCCGAGATGCCGTAGTGGGCATCGCTGCCCTCCGCCTGCGGGCACCCTCGGCGGCCTTGTTGAAACCCAGCCCGGGGCCTGTTCATTCGACCTTGTGAAGATCCGCCTCTCGATGAGCACCGATGGGTGGCCCACCTCCTCTGGAGGTGGGGGACACGATGATCCGGCCGCCCCGCACGTTCATCATCGGCTCCCCCACGTCCGAAGGACATGGGCCACCCGTCCATGAAGAACGTCGTGTTCTCTCGCAAGTGCCGGGGGTCTGCCACTCGTGGCAGGATCTCGGTGAGCATCAGCCGGCTCTGCAGTTCATCATCGGCTCTACGCTCTCTCACTTCTGCATTCTCAATTCGACATTCTCCTCCAAGATGGGTGGCCCACCTCCTCTGGAGGCGGGGGACACGATGATTCGGCCGCCCCGCAGGTTCATCATCGGCTCCCCCACGTCCGAAGGACATGGGCCACCCAACTACGCCCCAATCGTCGCGCTGGACACGATGATTCGGCCGCCCCGCAGGTTCATCATCGGCTCCCCCACGTCCAAAGGACATGGGCCACCCGTCGACCTAGTGAGGTTCGGTCTCTCGATCAGCGGTGGCTGACCCCTGGCAAGGGGGAGCGGCCGCGGGCTTATCGGCGGCGCACTGGCCACCGGCTTCGGATGGCTCATCGCCGTCAAGTTCTTCGTCTTCGTAGAATTTGTGGAACAGTCGGGCTCTCAGTGTCGGGCCGTCGGCATGTTCGTGCGTGTATAGATCCTTAGGCATTCTGCCGACGAGCCAGGCGGGGTTCATCGGGTAGACGCCGGGACGCAGCACAGTGCCATAAATGTGCCACACGAGAATGGCCAGCGTCGCCAGCCACGCCTCCCAATAATGAATGACGAGCATGACGTCGAGAACGCCCTTGGGGAGGTTCCAGTTCTTGATGAAGTAGTTGTCGAACACCAGGAAGATGCCCGTGAGAGCCATGACGACCGTGCCCCAGGCCAGGGCCCAGTATTCGGCCTTCTCCATGTAGGAGAATCGCCGGAATCGCGGTGCGGCAGCGCTGCGGCCCATGAAGAACTTGATATTCTCACGCAAGTGCTGGAGGTCGGACATTCGAGGCATCATCTCGCTGAGCATCAAGCGGCCCCGGGCGGTTAAGAGGTAGAGAGCATGCCAAACCGAAACGCCGACGAGGATCACGGCGGCGATGCGATGGATGAGCCCTCGCAGCTCGAAGCCGTGACCATCGCCCCATCCGAACAAGATCTGCACCCACCAGGCGTCGGAGAATCTCAACGCGAAGCCGGACAGCACGAGCACGATGAAGCTGATCGCCAGCACCCAATGTTGCATGGTTTCGTTGACGGTCAATCGCATCACGAACGGCTTCTTCGTGATGTTCCTGACCAGTCGGAGCCAGTCGGCTCCGTTATGCAGCAACATGCCGCCGATGACCAGGGCGATGAGAGCGATGTAGATGTTTCGGATGAGCTCGGGCCATCCAGCCTGTTGGCCGGTCGCGGTCTTGTGAATCCCGGTCTTTGCCAACTGCGGGGAGATGCCGGGGTGGCACTCGCCGCAGGTCGCCTCGAGGTTGTCCACGTGGATGGAGGCCTCCGGGGTGGGGGGGCGGGGGGGCGAGTGGTGGCGCGGTGCGCGG